>JAGRFY010000095.1 GCA_020445765.1 Rhodocyclaceae bacterium
CGATTCCGCTCGCCAGGGCGATGAAACAGGCTGCGGCGGCGATGACCTTGCGCTTGATGTCCAGATTGAACTGCATGGCTTCTCCAAGTCGATCCCAGGCGCGGGCCAGGCTCGGCCCTCAGGGATGGGAAGATCGGAGCGCGCAGCGGAAACTTCAGTGAATTTCAATGAATTGGTCGGATTTCCGGATGAGCGGACTACGACTATCGATATAACGTTGACCTGGGTCAATCTTCCCCGCTGCGCGGATGCTGCGCCCGTGCCAGCAGCAAGGTCCGTTCGCGGGCATTGGCGGTCATCGTGGCGGCCCTTTCGAATTCGTGGCGAGCCTCGTCGATGCGCCCGAGACGCGCGAGCAGGTCGCCGCGCACGCTGGGCAGCAGGTGGTAGCCGGCGAGCAGGGGGTCGTCGGTCAGCGTGTCGACGATGTCGAGTCCGGCCTGCGGGCCGAAGGCCATGGCGATGGCAACCGCCCGATTGAGGCTGATCACCGGCGACGGCGAGATGCCCGCGAGGGCATCGTACAGCGCCGAGATGCGCATCCAGTCGGTGTCGCCGGGCCGGTGCGCGCGCGCGTGACAGGCGGCGATCGCGGCCTGCAGCGTGTAGGGGCCGAGCGGCCCGCCGCAGCCTTCGGCCCTCGCCAGCGCATCGAGTCCGCGCCGGATCAGCAGCGGGTCCCAGCGGCCACGGTCCTGGTCCAACAACAGGATTGGCGCGCCGTCGGCGGTGACGCGGGCCGGAAAGCGCGATGCGGTGAGCTCCATCAGCGCGGCGAGTCCGAAGACTTCGCCCTGATCCGGCATCAGTCCGCACAACACCCGACCGAGCCGCAGTGCCTGCTCGCACAGACGGGGCCGTAGCCACTCCGCACCGGACGTCGCCGCGTGCGCCTCGTTGAAGATCAGGTAGATCACCTCGAGCACCGAGGCCAGCCGCGGCGCGAGTTCGGCACGGCGTGGCACTTCGAACGGCACCCGTGCCGCTGCCAGCGCGCGCTTGGCGCGCACGATGCGCTGGGCGATCGTCGCTTCCGGCCGGAGGTAGGCACGGGCGATCTCGGCGGTGGTGAGACCGCCCATCACCTTCAAGGTCAGCGCGCAGCGGGCCTCGGGCGACAGCATCGGGTGGCACGCAGTGAACATCAGACGCAGCAGGTCGTCGCCGATGTCGTCGTCGAGGTCGTCGTCGACGCGCTCGCTAGCGTCGTCACTGCGCGCCAGGTGCTGGAAATCGAGCTCGAACCCGATCTCCGCCGCCTTGCCGCCGGCCATCTGCCTATGGCGCAGGTAGTCGAGCGCGCGGCGCCGGGCGGTGGTGGTCAGCCAGGCCACCGGCTGCTCGGGCTCGCCGTCGCGGGGCCACTGCTCGAGGGCTGCCACCAGCGCGTCGTGGGCGAATTCCTCGGCCATCCCGACATCGCGCACGATTCGTCCGATGCGGGCGATGATGCGCGCCGCGTCGAGTCGCCACACGGCCTCGAGGCGGCGCCGGACGGCAGCGCTCTGGTCTGCCGTCACGATCCGCGGGTGAGTGACGAGCGGGTGCCCGTCCGGCCGATCAGGCGTTGCACGGCGCGCACTCGCGGACCTCGACAGTGGCCCAGCGGGCAGCCGGGCAGCGGGCCGCGATTGCCACCGCCTCGTCCATGTCGGCGGCGTCGATCAGGAAGAATCCGCCGATCATTTCCTTGGCCTCGGCGAATGGGCCGTCGCGCAACTGGGTACGGCCATCGGCGGTCGCGACGCGCACGCCGTGCTGGTCGGGGCGCAGCGACTCGGCCGCGCGCAGCAGCCCCCGCGACTGCAGGTCGGCACCGTAGGCGACCATTTCATCGTAAGCCTGCTGGGCTTCGTCGGCATTGCGGGCGGCCCGTTGGCCGCGAGGCTCGACGATCAACATCACGAAGGGCATGGCAGTTCTCCTGTTGGTGGATTCGATCCGGGCCGGGTTGCGGGCAGCGCTGCGGTGGCAGGAAGTGGCGACGACACGTCGCGTCTCACGGAGTCCGACTACCCGGTCCACGTCCATTTGTCGAGCGGCGCACTGCGAATTCGACAGCAACTGCCGTATGGCGGTCTGGTCGAGGAATATCGTATCTTTGCAGCGACGCAACGGAATTTTTGTCGGGCAGGTGCGCTCGAACGCGAGGTGAAGTCTGCTGTCGGTGGTCGATGGGCCGGTCGTGGTCCGTGTCCGGCGTCCCGTGCCGGCGCGCGACCGGTGCGTGGCGCGGCGTTTGAATTGGCAGGAGGTCGCAGTCGATGCATGAAATGTCGCTCGCCGAGGGCATTCGCAGCATCGTCGAATCCGCTGCGCGCGATGGCGGGTTTTCCCGAGTCACGCGGGTCGTGCTCGAAATTGGTGCGTTGTCCGCGGTCGAGAAGGACGCGTTGCGCTTCTGTTTCGACGCGGTGATGCGTGGTACGGTCGCAGGCGGTGCGGTGGTCGAAATGATCGACCTGCCGGGCGCCGGCTTGTGCGTTCAGTGTGGCCGGAACGTGCCGATCGCCGCGCGCTACGACGCCTGCCCGGCGTGCGGCAGCTATCGCGTGCAGCCGACCGCCGGGATGGAAATGCGGGTGCGGGAACTGGAGGTCGAGTAGTCGTGAGCGGCCGGGCGTCGCCGTCAGTTCGATCAGGAGTGCAGCATGTGTTCGGTGTGTGGATGTGGCGAAGTGCAGTTTCGACCGGTCGCGGACGGCGCCAGGGCGCAATCGGCGACGGTGGGCTGGCGCCCGGCGGCAGTCACGGCGAACGCGGCGCCGGTGGCCGAATTGCCGCTCGACTTCGGTAGCGGTCCGGCGCGAGCGCACGCGCCTGGTCTCAGTCAGGGACAGATGGTGCGCATCGAGCAAGACATCCTCGGCTACAACGACCGGCTCGCGAGCGCCAATCGCGCGTGGCTGGCGGCGCGCGGCATATTCGCGCTGAATCTGGTGTCGAGTCCGGGTTCGGGCAAGACCACGCTTTTGTGCCGGACCATCCGTGCCCTCGCCGACGAATGTCCGGTGACGGTGGTCGAAGGCGATCAGCAGACCGAATTCGATGCCGAGCGCATCCGCGCCAGCGGCGCGCGTGCGTTGCAGATCAATACCGGCAAGGGCTGCCACCTGGACGCCCAGATGGTCGGCCGCGCGCTGCCGATACTGGCGCCGGCCGACGACAGCCTGCTGCTGATCGAGAACGTCGGCAATCTGGTCTGCCCGGCGGCCTTCGACCTGGGCGAGGCCCACAAGGTGGTGATCCTGTCGGTGACCGAGGGCGAGGACAAGCCGCTCAAGTATCCAGACATGTTCGCCGCGGCCGACCTGATGCTGCTGAACAAGGTGGACCTGCTGCCACACCTGTCCTTCGACGTCGACAAGGCCGAGGCCTTCGCGCGCCGGGTCAATCCCGCGCTGCAGATCATCCGGGTCTCGGCCACCACCGGCGAGGGCTTCGAGCCATGGCTGGCGTGGGTCCGACTGGGTCTCGAACGGGCAACCGTCGGCGCAACCCGGCCCACCGGCCTCACGAGAATGGCCGGCGGCTGACATGGGCGATCGCCGCCGTAGCGCTACCGATCCACTGCTCGAGCGGCGTCGCATCCGGGTGCGCGGCGTCGTCCAGGGCGTCGGATTCCGTCCGTTCGTCTTCCGGCTCGCCCAGGAGATGGGTCTGTCGGGCTGGGTGCGCAACGACGGCGAAGGCGTCGAGATCGAGGCCCAGGGCCTGCGTGGCGACCTGTCTGCGCTGATGGCACGGCTGGTCGGCGAGGCGCCGCCGCTGGCGCGGGTCGACTCGGTGATGTCGAGTCTCGATGACCCCGTGCCCGAAGATCGCGGATTTGCCATCGAGACCAGCGGCAGCGGACAGGTCAGCACCGCGATCGGCCACGATACCGCGGTGTGCAGCGACTGTCTGGCGGAGATGTTCGACCCGGGCGATCGCCGCTGGCGCTACCCGTTCATCAACTGCACCCATTGCGGACCGCGCTACACGATCACGCGGGCATTGCCCTACGATCGCGCCCTGACCAGCATGGCCGGCTTCCAGCAATGTCCTGACTGCCAGCAGGAGTACGACACGCCGATGGACCGGCGCTTCCACGCCGAGCCCAATGCCTGTCCGGTCTGCGGGCCGTCGCTGGCGCTGCTGGAGTCGTCGGGGGTTCGGGTCGCCACCCGCGATCCGGTGGCCGACGTGCTGCTACGCATCCTGACCGGCGAAATCGTCGCGATCAAGGGGCTCGGCGGCTTTCACCTGTGCTGCGATGCGCGCAATCCGGAAGCGGTCGAGCGCCTGCGGGTCTCGAAGGGTCGCGAAGCCAAGCCGTTTGCGGTGATGGTCCTGAACGTGGCATCGGCGAGGCATTGGGCCGCGTTGACTCGACACGAGGAACATCTGCTGGCATCGGCCGAGCGGCCGATCCTGCTGGCCGACAAGCGCGATTCGGTGGACCACGAATTATGGGGTGTGGCTCCAGGGCTGGCGACGGTCGGGCTGATGCTGCCCTACACGCCACTGCACTATCTGCTCTTTCACGACGATGCCGGACGGCCTGCCGGACCGGCATGGCTCGATCGACCGCAGGAGCTCGCGCTGCTGATGACCTCGGCCAACCCGGGGGGCGAGCCGCTGGTGATCGACAACCGGGAGGCGGTCAAGCGCCTCGCCGGCATTGCCGACGCCTACCTGCTGCACAATCGGGACATCCTGGTGCGGGCCGATGACTCGGTGGTGATCGCCGACCGGGGTGGCGCGCCGCGACCAGAGCCGACGCCGCGATTCGTCCGTCGTGCCCGGGGCTATACACCCCGGTCGATCAAGTTGGCCCGCAAGAGCCCGGCCGTGGTTGGTTTCGGTGCCTGGCTGAAGGGCGCGGTATGCGTCGCAAGGGGCGACGAGGCCTTTCTTTCGCAACATATCGGCGACCTCGACAATGGCGCGAGCTGCCTCGCGCTCGACGAACTGGTCGAGCACCTGATGGCGATTCTGGCGGTGCGCCCGGAGGCCGTCGCCCATGATCTGCACCCCGACTTCCACTCGACCCACGCGGCCGTCGAGATCGCCCGTCGCTTCGGCATTCCGGCAATCGGCGTGCAGCATCACCATGCCCACGTGGCGGCGGTGCTGGCCGAGCACGGTCACCTCGGTCCGGCACTCGGGGTCGCGATGGACGGTGTCGGCCTCGGCAGCGACGGTGGCATCTGGGGCGGCGAGCTGCTGTTGCTGGAAGGGGCCGGATTCGAGCGACTCGGTCATCTCGCGCGGCTGGCGATGCCCGGCGGCGACCGGGCAGCGACGGAGCCATGGCGGATGGCGGCGGCGGCCCTGCACCGGCTTGGTCGCGCCGACGAGATCGCCGAACGCTTCGCCGCTTTCCCCGGCGCCGACCGGCTGCACACACTGATCGAGCGCCCGCGGTTGTCGCCACCCTGTACAAGCCTCGGGCGCTGGTTCGATGCGGCGGCCGGTTTGCTCGGTATCTGCGAAACGATGGCGTTCGAAGCCGAAGCGCCGATGCGTCTCGAGGCGGCAGCCCGCGCCTACGGTCCGGCGATGCCGGCGATCGGGCAATGGCGGATCGATGACGGCGAACTGGATCTCTCGCCGCTGCTCGGTCAACTCGCCGACGAGCGCGATCCGGCGCGCGGTGCGGCGATCTTCCATGCCAGCCTGGTGGCAGCGCTCGAAGACTGGATCGCCCGGGCGGCGCGCGACCGGGGCCTGCGCACGGTGGCGCTGGCCGGTGGCTGCATGCTCAACCGGGTGCTCGCCGACGACCTGCCGCGCCGGCTCGGCGCGCGCGGCCTCAAGGTCCTGGTGGCGCGGCAGGCGCCGCCGAACGACGGCGGCATCGCGCTCGGTCAGGCCTGGATCGCGATCCGTCGATTGACCGAGGGGCTGTGAGATGTGCCTGGCGATCCCTGCGAGGGTCATCGAGCTGACCGGCGGGGACGGTGCGCGCGTGGATTTCGGCGGTGTCCGGCGAGAAATTTCCTTGGCACTGGTAGACGACGTCTCGGTCGGGGACTACGTCATCGTGCATGTCGGCTATGCGCTGTCGCGACTCGATGCCGAAGAGGCCGAACGCACGCTCGCGCTGTTCGCCGAAGCCGGCATCGATGTCGTCGGCACGGGCGCCGACGGGGCAGTGCCGTGAAGTACGTCGACGAGTTCCGGGACGGTGCGCTGGCGCGCAAGCTGGCGGCAGCGATCCGCGCCGAGGTGGCGCCGGACCGTCGCTACGCCTTCATGGAATTCTGCGGCGGCCACACGCATGCCATCTCGCGTTATGGCGTCACCGATCTGCTGCCGCCCAACGTGCGGATGATCCATGGCCCGGGATGTCCGGTGTGCGTGCTGCCGATTGGCCGCATCGACATGGCGATCCGCCTGGGGCTGGAGTCGGGCGCCACGATCGTCAGCTACGGTGACTGCCTGCGGGTACCGGCCTCCGGCGGACTGTCGCTGTTGAAGGCGAAGGCGCGCGGCGCCGACATCCGGATGATCTACTCGGCGGCCGACGCCCTGGCGCTGGCGCAGAAGCTGCCGTCCCGCCAGGTGGTGTTTTTCGCCATCGGCTTCGAGACCACCACGCCGCCGACCGCGCTGGTGATCCGCCAGGCGCAGGCGCTGGGCCTGGGCAACTTCAGCGTGCTGTGCAACCACGTACTGACGCCGTCGGCGATCATCAGCATCCTCGAGTCGCCGGACGTGCGCGAACTCGGGACCGTCCCGCTCGACGGATTCATCGGGCCGGCCCACGTGTCCACGGTGATCGGGTCGCGGCCCTACGCGTTCTTCGCAGAGGAATATCGCAAACCGGTGGTGATCGCAGGCTTCGAGCCACTCGACGTGATGCAGGCGGTGCGCATGCTGGTGCGACAGGTCAATCAGCGTCGTGCCGAGGTGGAGAACGAGTTTACCCGGGCGGTCACCGAGGACGGCAACCTGAAGGCGCAGGCCCTGGTCGCCGAGGTCTTCGAGCTTCGGCGCAGCTTCGAGTGGCGCGGGCTGGGTCACGTGCCCTACTCGGCGCTGAAGATCCGCCGCGCCTTCGCCGATTTCGATGCGGAGGTCCGCTTCGGGCTCGACTACGTGGCGGTGGCCGACAACAAGGCCTGTGAGTGTGGCGCGATCCTGCGCGGCGTCAGAAAGCCGACCGACTGCCGGATCTTCGGCACGGTATGTACGCCCGAGAACCCGATGGGCTCGTGCATGGTGAGTTCGGAAGGGGCGTGCGCAGCCCACTACAATTTCGGTCGATTCCGAGACGTCCCGGTGGTCGCGGCCTGACCATGGAGCAGGGGCCGGGTGCAGGATGACGCCGCAGGCGGCGGCGCGATGAGGGGGCAGATCAAGAAGGGCTACGTCCGCCCCCTCGACCTGAAGCGTGGTCGCGTCGATCTCGGGCATGGCGGTGGCGGCCGCGCGATGGGGCAGTTGGTCGACGAGATGTTCGCCGCCGCGTTTGCCAACGAGTATCTCGCGCAGGGCGACGACGGCGCGGTGCTGCCGGCGCCCGGCGCCGGCGAGCGGCTGGTGCTCGCGACCGACGCCCACGTCGTCTCGCCGCTGTTCTTCCCCGGCGGCGACATCGGCTGCCTGTCGGTGCACGGCACGGTCAACGACGTCGCCATGATGGGTGCGCGGCCACTCTATCTCGCGGCCGCGTTCGTGCTCGAGGAAGGCTTTCCGTTGGCCGACCTGGCGCGCATCGTGCAATCGATGGCCGCTGCCTCCCGCGATGCCGGCGTGCCGGTGGTGACCGGCGATACCAAGGTGGTCGAGCAGGGCAAGGGCGACGGCGTGTTCATCACCACGACCGGCGTCGGCGCCCTGTCGCCCGGGCGCGATATCTCGGGTCGCGGCGCGCGGCCGGGGGATGTGGTGCTGGTATCGGGCACGCTCGGGGATCACGGCACGGCGATCCTGTCGCAGCGCGAGGCGCTCGGTTTCGAGACCGAGATCGTGTCCGATACCGCCGCGCTCCACCGCCTGGTCGAGAACCTGCTGGTCGCGGTGCCGGACGTCCGCGTGTTGCGCGATCCGACCCGCGGCGGCCTGGCCACCACGCTGAACGAGATCGCGACGCAGTCCGGTGTCGGCATCACCCTCGACGAGTCGGCGATTCCGGTCGACGCCCAGGTCGAGGCTGCCTGCGAGTTTCTCGGCCTCGATCCGCTGTACGTCGCCAACGAGGGCAAGCTGGTAGCGGTCGTGCCGGGCGAACGGGCCGCGGCCGCGCTGGCCGCACTGCAGGCCCATCCGCTTGGCCGCCGGGCCGCGGTGATCGGCGAAGTCAGCGCAGATCCCAATCGTTTCGTCCAGATTCGCACGGCCTTCGGCGGGCGTCGCATGGTCGACTGGCTGACCGGCGAACAGCTGCCGCGGATCTGTTGATGCGCATCCTGCTCCTGACCCACGGTTTCAACAGTCTGAGCCAGCGACTGTATGCGGAACTGGCGGCCGACGGGCACCAACTGTCGGTGGAATTCGACATCCGCGATTCGGTGGCGGAAGAGGCGGTCGCCCGGTTCGCGCCGGCGTTCATTCTCGCCCCCTTCCTCAAACGAGCGATCCCGGCATCGATCTGGCAGCACTGCCCGTGTCTGGTGGTGCACCCCGGCGTCGTTGGCGATCGCGGACCTTCGGCGCTCGACTGGGCGATCCAGGAAGGCGAGGAGGCATGGGGCGTGACCGTGCTCCAGGCCAACGGCGAGATGGATGCCGGTGACATCTGGGCGAGCCGGACCTTCCCGATGAGGGCGGCGACCAAGGCCGACCTGTATCGCCGCGAGGTCACGGAATCGGCCCTCGCCTGCGTGCGCGAATCGTTGTCGCGCGTCGATGAATGGCGCCGCGGCCACTGGCGGCCAACCCCTCTGTCCGCAGCCGGGGGGCGCGGCAGACAACGACCGCTGATGCGTCAGAGCGACCGGCGCATCGACTGGCACCTGGACGACACGACGACGGTACTGGCCCGGCTTCGCGCCGCCGACGGCGTACCTGGCGTCGCCGACGCCCTGTTCGGCGAGCCCTGCCACCTCTACGATGCGCACCCGGGGCCACGGGATGCCGGCGGTGAGCCGGGCGCCTGCATCGCGCGTCGCGACGGCGCGATCCTCCGGGCGACGGTCGACGGTTCGGTGTGGATCGGTCATGTCCGCCGCCAGGGCACCCAGCAGATGCTCAAGCTGCCGGCGACCGAGGCATTCGCCGGGCAGGCCGCGGCCTTGCCCGAGCGCCCGGCGGTGCTGATGCGTGCCGCCGACGACTACGGCGAGCTGCACTACCAGGAGAGTGCGGGCGGCCGCGTCGGCTTCCTGTCGTTTGCCTTCTACAACGGCGCGATGGGCACCGACCAGTGTCGCCGGCTCGAAGCCGCGATCCGGCAGGTCGCCGCGCGGCCGACGCGCGTGCTGGTGCTGACCGGTGGTCCCGAGTTCTGGTCCAACGGCATCCACCTCGCGCGGATCGAGGCCGCCGAGTCGGCCGCCGACGAATCGTGGGCCAACATCAACGCGATGGACGACGTCTGCGCCTCGGTGATCGGACTGACCGATCGACTGACGGTGGCTGCGCTGCGCGGCAATGCCGGCGCCGGCGGCTGCTTCCTGGCGCTGGCCGCCGACCTGATCTGGGCGCACCCGGGGGTCGTGCTGAACCCGCACTACAAGAACATGGGGAATCTGTACGGCTCCGAATACTGGACCTACCTGCTGCCGCGCCGGCTGGCTGCCGATGCGGCCAACCGCCTGGTCGAGGGACGGCTCCCGGTGACCGCGGGCGCTGCCGCTGCGATGGGACTGATCGATCGCTGTTTCGGTCGCGCAGGGGCGGACTTCGAAGCGCAGACTCGGGCACGGGCCGAGCAGCTCGCGGCGGATCCGGCCCTGTCCGAACGGCTCGCGGCAAAGCTCGCGCGCCGGGCTGCAGACGAGGCCGCCAAGCCGCTCGCCCACTATCGTGACGAAGAGCTGGCGCGCATGCATCGCAACTTCTACGGCTTCGATCCGAGCTATCACGTGGCGCGCTACCACTTCGTGCACAAGACGCCCCAGTCATGGACACCGCGCCACCTCGCGTGCCATCGCGAACCCGGCTGGCGGCGCGCGGACGGGGCTGCGGAATGACGTGGTCGATGCCCTGGCGGCCCCGTTCGGCTGCGAGCACCGGGCAACCACCGGCACGGCGAGCGGGGGGATGCTCGAGGCGGCGGCCGGCCGCTCTTGAGCTGTCTGCGATTCCACCTCGCCGTGAGCACCAACTCGACGCTGCTGGCGCGGGATCGACCGATGGCTAGCGCGCCGACTGCAGAGACGTCGCCGCGGCGCTGCACTTGCCGGCGATCCGCATCGAGCCGCTCGGGCAGCAGCCGCTGTCGCGTCTGGCCGGCCGCCACCGGCCTGGCAAAATGCGCGAACTGAGGAACAGGATCCTGCGGAGGGTGGCGCTGACAGTCGGTCCGGAACCGCGGGCATTGCCGGCCGGCAGCGGCGAACTCGGCCGCCGCCGGGTCAACCTGCACGCCAAGCCGGCGCAGCTGGGGCGCGGACCGCGACCGAGGGCCGGGCCGCGGCGGTCAGTCCTTGCGGAACAGGGCGTCGAGCGGATTTTCGCTCGACCGGGTGCTGGCCGCCGATGCGCGTCGCGCGGTGAATTCCTCTTCGATATTGTCGCGGTAGTAGCTCCACGCCGAGGCAGACGCGGCAAGGCGACGCCAGGCCTCCTCGCCGACACCGGCGTGGTCGAGCACGGTACCGTCGTCGAACTCGACCCGCAGGGTGCGGGTGCGGCAGTCGTAGCCGGCGGCCCTGAGCCTGCCCGAGTGAATCTGCTTCATCTCCATCGATCGCTTCCTCCGTTCGAGCCGTAAAGTCGGGCCCGGATCGTCCGGGGCCCGGCACCTCAGTCGCGTGTGTCGCCGGCCAGCAAGCGACCAAACTCGCGGGCGCCGAGCGCAGTGATGTCGACCACCCGGGAATCCGGCCGTTGCCGGAGCCAGCCGAGGGAACCGAGCCGCGCCAACAGGGATGCGCCGAGGGTTCCCCCGAGATGGTGGCGTCGCTCGCTCCAGTCGAGACACGGCCGGCATGGCAGGCGCCGGCCCTGCAATGCCGCGCCGATGTCGATGCCGAGGTCGCCGAACCAGGCCGAGGCGCGGCTGCCCGGCTCGACCGAGTCGCCATCGACCCGGATCGCGCCGCGCGCCACCATCGACTCGTAGAGTTGCACGCCGAGTTCTCCGGCGAGGTGGTCGTAGCATACCCGCGCCTTGCGCAGCGCCGGCTCGCGCGGACTGCCGCGCAGGCGGACCGCGCCGGTGCGGAAGGCGACACCCATCAACGACTCGAGCACGCGCGCGACGTCCGGGGCAGCCAAGCGGAAATAGCGATGCCGTCCCTGGCGCGATACCGTCAGCAGGCCGGCATCGACCAGACGGTTCAAATGCGCGCTGATGGTCTGCTTGGTGACACCGGCAATGGCCGCCAGTTCGGTCGCGGTCAACGCCCGATCGGCCATCAGCGTGGTCAGCACCTCTGCCCGTGTGGTGTCGCCGATCAAGGCCGCGACGCGAGCGATGTGGGGGCCGTCCCTCAGCGAAACCGCACCCGGCGCCCGCCTGACCGGACCTGCGTCGGGGGCGGGCCGGTCACGATCGGGTTCCTGGGATTCGTTCATGGTTCGATCGTAGGCGAACCATCGATCCGGCACAAGCGCCTAGCATGGTCGCTCACCGACTCCGGAGCATGCCATGATCGTCTGCCTGATCCACTACCGCATCGATCCCTTCCAGCGTGATGCATTTCGTCGCTATGCCGAGAACTGGGTCCGCATCATTCCGCGCTGCGGCGGACACCTGCTGGCCTATTTGCTGCCGCACGAGGGCAGTATCGACGACGCCTGGGGGCTGATCGGTTTCGAATCGATGGCCGCCTACGAGGCCTATCGCGTGCGGCTGCGCGAAGATGCCGCCGGTCGCGCGAACTTCGCGTTCGCCGCGCGGGAGCGCTTCATACTGCGGGAGACCCGCAGCTTCCCGATGTTGGCAACGGGTTCCTTGGACCGACGGCCGGAGGGCCAGGAGGCACAGCCATGATTGCCGTGATCTTCGAGGTGGTGATCGCGCCGGGTCGCCAGCGCGACTATCTGGGCCTCGCCGAGCAGCTGAAATCCCGGCTGGCCGAAGTGGACGGCTTCATCTCGATCGAGCGATTCCAGAGCCTTCTCGATGCCGACAAGTTGCTGTCGCTGTCGTTCTGGCGGGACGAAGCGGCGATCGCCCGCTGGCGCGAGGACGAAGCGCATCGGGCGGCACAAGGTGCCGGGCGCGGCGGCATCTTTGCCGACTATCGGCTTCGCGTGGCGCGCGTCTCGCGGGACTACGGCATGCATGATCGCGAGCAGTCGCCACCCGGTTCGGTCGACGGCGGGTGAAGGCGGGTGCGGGCGGCGTGGCAGCCGATCGCGAACGCCGATCGGCCGAAGGACGGCAATCCCGGGGGGCGCAATCCAACGATCGTCGCGGAGCGCCGAGATCGAGATCGAGGTCGTGCTGGCGCCTGGCCGGCGTTTCACCGTCCATTGGCAGGCCGCGCGTGGGTCGATCCATGTCGACATGCACGGCGAGCCGCCGATTGCCGATCCGGACACCGTGACGCGCATTCGTCTCGGCGCCGCCGATGCGGGCGACGGCGTGCTGTTTCGTGCGCCGTTCGAGCGACGCCACGGCTGGTGCTGGGAGATCCACGGCGCTCGCCCGGTGAACGTTCGCGTTCGAACCGCGGGTTGCTACGAGAAGCTGTCCATGCCCAGAGGCGCACGTGGTCCGTTGCGCGGACGGCATCGTAAGCATCGGCCGTTGCCACCGGTCATCGGCGGGACAAGGTAGAGGGGCTGCCATGTCGGTTTATCGCGACACTGGAATCGCACCATCCGAAATCACGCCGCGCCAGAACTTCGAGCGTCGCCGTTTCCTGCGCTGCGCGGCCGGTGCGTTGGCCGCCGGCCTGCTGCCGGTGCCCGCGACGGCGTCCAACGCAGCGGATACGGTGGCCCTGTCGGCGCGCCGGTCGTCGCGATGGTCGACCTCGGAACCGCCGACACCACTCGCCAAGCTGCTTGCCTACAACAACTTCTACGAATTCGGCTCGTCGAAATCCGATCCCGCGCTGTACGCGCACAAGCTGCCGATCCGGCCGTGGACCGTCGTCGTCGAGGGCCTGGTGGCCCGACCGCGGCGATTCGACATCGACGATCTGCTGCGCCTCGCCCCGCTCGAGGAACGCATCTACAGGCTGCGTTGCGTCGAGGCGTGGTCGATGGTGGTGCCCTGGGTCGGCTACCCGCTGGCCACCTTGCTGCGGGCGGTGGACCCGCTCGGCTCGGCGAAATTCGTCGAGTTCCAGAGCTTTTACGACCCCGAAGTGGTGACGCCGCACTTCTTCGGCTTTCTCGAGTTCCCGTACGTCGAGGGGCTGCGCCTGGACGAGGCACTGCATCCGCTGACGCTGCTCGCACTCGGCCTTTACGGCGAGACCCTGCCGCGGCAGAACGGCGCACCGGTACGCATCGTCGTGCCCTGGAAGTACGGCTACAAGAGCGCCAAGTCGATCCAGCGCATCCGTCTGGTGGAAGAGCAGCCGTTGACCAGCTGGCCCAAGGCCGAGCATCGCAACTACGGCTTCTACGCCAACGTCAATCCCGGCCTCAGGCACCCGTACTGGGACCAGTCGCGCGAACGGCGGATCGGCGACATCTTCAAGCGGCCGAGCGTGATGTTCAACGGCTATGGCGATGCGGTGGCCGCGATGTACACCGGCATGGACCTGCAGCGCAACTTCTGAGCCGACGCGTCAGGAAAAGCGGTCGCGCCGCTCGCTGGCGATCTGGACCGCGTGGTGGATCATGCGGGCGGTCGCCTCGGGGCCCTCGAAGCGGCTGGATTCCTCGATCGTCTTGTAGGCCAGCGCGAGCAGCCCGCGCATCTTCTGGAATGCCGGCGGATTGCTGCAATTGACCGGGGTGTGCCCCTCGAGGATCGACTGGACCATGCCCGGATCTCTCAGACGGACGTTGCACAGC
Source organism: Rhodocyclaceae bacterium (assembly GCA_020445765.1). GTDB lineage: Bacteria > Pseudomonadota > Gammaproteobacteria > Burkholderiales > Rhodocyclaceae > Cognatazoarcus. The sequence goes on from JAGRFY010000095.1 coordinate 14,077, forward strand.
GCCCCGAGCCCGGCAAGTTCGAGCGCAATCTGGTCCAGGTCCTGATCGAAATGGGCGAAGTGTGTCATCCGTGTAAGTGTCCCGGGAAAAAGGAAAGCGATTGTGGTGCAATGCAGCATCGCAGCCAATCGATGACATCCTAGCCGGGAACGGGCGCCTTGTCCGATTTTGCGACCGACGGTTGGCAGAATGGCGCATTGCGGAAAGTTCTGCGCCCGAATGATTGGGTGCAGGCCCTGAAGGGAGCCCGGCATCCGGAGGAATCGATGATGTTTCTGCGCAAGATGGAACCTCGCGCCCGGCTCAGTCTGGCGCTGCAGGGCGGCGGCGCCCACGGCGCGTTTACCTGGGGTGTCCTCGATGCTCTGCTCGAACACGGCCGCTTCGGCTTCGACGGCATCAGCGGCACCAGCGCCGGCGCGATGAACGCGGTGGTAATGGCCCACGGCTGGATCAGCGGCGGGCGCGACGGCGCCCGCGAGGCGCTGGACACCTTCTGGAACGCGATCTCCGACACGCCGCCGTTCGAGATGGCGGTGCCGGACGGTCGTGGCGACGGTGCCCTGGTGAATCCGGTCATGAAGTTCATGCTCCGCCTGTCCTCGGTGTTCTCGCCGAGCGAACTCAATCCGCTCGACCTAAATCCATTGCGTGACGTGATCGAGGCCCAGGTGGATTTCGAGCGGCTGCGCCGACGTTGCCCGTTGCGCCTGTTCATTGCGGCGACACAGGTCAATACCGGCAAATTGCGACTGTTTCGCAACCACGAGATCGGCCCCGATGCGCTGCTGGCCTCGGCCTGCCTGCCGACCATGCACCATACCGTCGAGATCGACGGCGAACCGTACTGGGACGGCGGCTACGTCGCCAACCCGGCGGTCTTTCCGCTGTTCTACGAGTGTGCCAGCCGGGACGTGCTGCTGGTGCTGCTCAATCCGCTGCGCCATCTGACGACGCCGAAGACCGCCGACGAAATCCGCATGCGCGCGCTCGAACTGTCGTTTTCCGCCAACTTTCTGCGCGAAATGCGGATGTTCGCCCACGCCCGGGAATATGCCGAGGCTGTCCCATGGTGGCGGCGCGGGCGCCTGGAGCGTCGGCTGCTGGCTGCCAATTTCCATTTGATCGAGGCGGGCGAACTGCTCGGGAAACTGGCGCCGGAATCCAAGCTCACGCCCAACCGCGAGTTTCTCCACGGGCTGCGCGAACTCGGCCGGCAGCATGCGCTGTCCTGGCTGAATGAAAAGAGCGGCTGCCTAGGCAACCGCTCTTCCGTGGAAATCGACGGGCTGTTCAACTGACCCGCGGCCGGTCGGGGTCAGGGCAGCATCATGCCGCGGATCATGTAGAAGATCATCGCCGCCATGATCGCTGACGCCGGCACCGTGATGACCCAGGCGGCGGCGATGCGCAGCAACTGCGAGCGCTTGACCAGTTCCTGCTTGTAGACCTTGCGCAGGCGGCGACGCTCCATCTTCGAGAAATGGGCCGGGTCGAGCTGCTGCTTGGCCTGGCGCTTGAGTTCGCGCAGCATGTCGCCCTTCTCCTCGACCTTGGCCTTGGTGAAGCGCTCCATGAAGGCCTCGATGGCCGACTTGTCGCCTTCCGGGTGGTGATCGACGATGTCGTCGACCATGCGCGCATAGTTGCGCTTCAGGTATTCGCGCAGGAAACCGACGCCGAAGACGCCGCCGACTGCGATATGGGTCGAGCTGACCGGCAGCCCGAGTTGGCTGGCGACGATCACCGTGATCGTCGCGGCCATCGCGATACAGTAGGCACGCATCTGGTCCAGCTCGGTGATCTCCGAGCCCACCGTACGGATCACCTTCGGGCCGAACAGACCGAGACCGATCGCGATGCCCAGGGCACCGACCATCATCACCCAGAGCGGGATCGCTGCCTTGCTGTGGAGCGCGCCGTCGGTGGTGGTCAGCGCGTCGACGATCGCTGCCAGCGGTCCGACGGCATTGGCGACGTCGTTCGAGCCGTGGGCGAACGACAGCAGGGCGGCGGCGAACACCAGCGGAACCGTGAACAGGCGGTTGACGCCTTGCTTGCTGTTCTCGATGGTGCTCGCCTGTCGCCCGATCATCGGCCGCACGACGAAGAACACGACGGCCGCGATCGCCAGCCCCGACAGGGCAGCAGTAAAGAATCCGATCTTGACGATGTGCTTGACGCCCTTGAGCATCAGATAGGTGCCGAAGGCCCAGGCCATGACGCCGACCAGATAAGGCACCACGCGCCTGGCGGCGGCTGCCATGTCCGACTGATAGGTGATGAAGCGCTTGATGAAATACAGGAAGCTCGCGGCGATGATGCCACCCAGCACGGGCGATATGACCCAGCTGGCCGCGATCGACCCGACCTTGCCCCAGTTGGCGACGCCCATGCCGGCGGCGGCGATGCCGGCACCCAGAACCGCGCCGACGATCGAATGGGTGGTCGATACCGGTGCGCCGACCGCGGTCGCGATGTTGAGCCAGATCGCACCGGCCAGCAGGGCCGCCATCATCAGCCAGACGAAAGTCTGTCCGGAGGGCAACTGACCCGCATCGACGATGCTGCTCTTGATCGTGTCGACGACTTCGCCGCCGGCGAGCAGCGCGCCGGCCGCCTCGAAGATCGCAGCGATCAGCAATGCACCGGCCAGGCTCAGGGCCTTCGATCCGACCGCCGGGCCGACATTGTTGGCGACGTCGTTGGCGCCGATGTTCATGGCCATGTAGCCGCCGATCATCGCCGCGATCACCAGTACCATGCTCGGCGCCTGGCCCCGGGTCGACGCGAACAACATCACGCCAACGATGAAGAGCAGCGCCATGCCGAACCGCGCGAGTTCGTTGCGGCCGGGCTGGGTTGCGCGCTCGATCTCGCTGAGATGCTTGAGTTCCACGAGAATCTGCCGCCGATGAAAGCCCGGGATTGTTGCAGAAACGCTACTGAAACAAAAGTCGAATTTGTGTCAGAAGAGCATTTCGACGCCGATTCCGGCTGCCCAGCTCTTGTCGCGTTCGGCGGCGTCCTCGTCTCGCGGCCAGAAGTGGCCGACGATGAACTCTCCCAGGAGCCAGTCTTCGTAGAGCGCCTTGCGGTAGATGCCGCGCACGCCGTACTCGGTGACCGGCAGGGTCGAGCCGGTTTCGCCGTTGATCAGGCCCTCGAGCGAAAGTTGGCGCGGTCCGCCGAGATGCAGGTAGAGGCCGACACTCGATTGCCAGGCCAGCGCGTCGGTCGATTGCGACAGTGTCGCTGAGTTGCGCCAGCGGAACTCCAGCCGGCGGGTGAAGTCGTGGTGGTAGTTGAGCGAGGTGGTCAGGCCGAAGCCTTCCTTGGCCTCCCAGAACAGGGTCTCGCGGAATTCGATCTCGTCGCTGTCGGCCGGATACCACTGCTTGACGAACCTGGCCTGGACGAAAGGACGCAGCGGCCCCCTGATGCCGCCCCTGAGGTCGATGTTTTCGCGCAGTGCATAGCCGAGACCAGCGAAGAAGGTATGGTCCTCGTCTTCCTGTTCGGCGAGCAGTCGCTGGCGCCGGGAGAACTCGTCCGGCTGGTCGGTCACGACCTCGCGCTCGTTGGCCTGGCCGAAGTACAGGTAGGCCTTGTTCTTCAGGTTGGGAAGATCGAACTTGCCGCGGAAGTCCAGGCCGGTGCGCAATCCGTCGTCGCGCCGCCACAGGGTGTTCAGGCTGAGGCGGCCATTGACCAGGCGCCGCGTCGGCTCGGGCGGCACGTCGCCGAACCAGCCATCGACGGTACGGCCGACCGCCTCGAAGAAATCCCGCAGGTGGTCGCGCGAGTCGTGCAGCCATCCGATGCGTTCCGGCGCCTGATCGAGGGCCGCTTCGCCCAGCGACCTTCGAATTGGGCTCTCGACCAGGTCACTCCCTGGGTCGGTCTGGGCGGTCACCGCGATCGGCGCCGCCAGCAGCAGGCCCAGCGCAGCAGCCCGCAACAGGCTTGTTCGCACGACGTCTCGGGTAGTCAAGATAGGGCTTCAGTATAACGATCGGGCTGACCGGCGCCGTGGCAGGCGTTACGGTGACAGCCATTCCGTTCATCCATTGAGGTAGCATAGATCCGGGCGCGCGCGCCCGGTCTGCATGCGATATGGATCAGTCCTTGCAAAATCTGCCCTGGCTCGAATTCGTCCATGAAGTTGCCGCCGACCTTTCCGACGGCAGGCTGGTATTTCCGACGTCATTTGATATCACGATCAAGCTGCGCGAGTTGTTACGCTCGGAAACGGCCGGTGTCGACGAGATCACCCAGGCGATCTCGGCCGACCCGCTGCTCGCGGCGCGCCTGATCCAGGTCGCCAACTCCGCAGCCTTTGCGTCGGCAGGCGGCTCGACCAGCAACATCCGGGCAGCGGTGGTGCGGCTCGGACTCGAGCAGGTGCGCAATCTCGCGATGGCGGTGGCGATGGCGCAGCTGGTGACCTATCGCCAGATGGTGCCCTACCGAGCGCTTGGACAGAAACTGCTGCAGCATTCGCGGTGGGTCGCCGGTTGCTCGGTGATCCTGGCCCGCGAGCACTCGGCGATCGATGCCGGATCGGCTTACTTCGCCGGACTGATCCACGATATCGGTGTGTTCTATCTGCTCTTCAGGTTGTCCCATCATACCGAGTTCGTCATGGAGACCTCCGAACTCCACGCCTTGCTGCGCGAGTGGCACGGACAGATCGGCCATGCCGTGCTGGCGACGCTCGGGGTGCCGGAGATCTTTCAGGATGCCGTGGCCGAACACGAGTCGATTCGGCCGATCCACGGCCTCGCGCAACTGCCGGACCTGCTCTTCGTCGCCAACCTGCTGGCCGAGTCGGAACCCGCCGGGCGCTCGCCGCTGGCCCGGGAGTCTGCGGCCGGCGGTGGCGTCACGGTGGACCGCCTGGAAACCTATCGGGCGAGCGTGGTCGGCGCGCGCGGCGAAATCGAATCACTGTCGAGGGCATTCGCGTGAGCAACGATGTGGGGGACAAGGCAAATCGGGCCGAGGCCTGGAGCGAATTCGTGCGCCAGATCGCAATCGATCTTTCCCGTGGCAAGGTGGTGTTCCCGACCTCGTTCGACACCACGATCCGGCTGCGGGAGGTGCTGCGTTCCGAACGCACCGGTGCGATCGAACTGGTGCGCATCATCGCGGCCGATCCGCTGCTGTCGACCCGGGTCGTGCAGGCGGCGAATTCGGTCGCCTATGCGCGCCTCGGGCCGCGCGTCAGCGACATCAAGTCGGCCGTCATCCGCATCGGCTCCAACCAGGTCAAGACGCTGGCGACTGCCGTGGCGATGGCGCAACTGGTCACCTACCGGCGCATGCTGCCGTTTCGGACCATCTGCCACAAGGTGATCGAGCACAGCCGCCAGGTGGCGGCCTACGCGTTCACCCTGGTCCGTGCCCATTCGCGCCTGGACGGCGACAAGGCGCTGTTCGCGGGACTCATCCACGACATGGGGACCCTGTATCTGTTGTTCAGGCTGTCGGAGCGACCGGACCTGTTCGGCGATGCAGCCGGACTTCGCAACCTGCTGATCACCTGGCGCGGCCAGATCGGCCATTCCGTCATGGCTGCGCTCGATGTCACGCCGGAGATTCAGGAGGCCATCGTCGCCTTCGACGACATGAGCGAATCGAGCGGCATCGAAAGTCTGGCCGACACCTTGTTCATTGCCGATACGCTGGTCGAACTGGATGGACCCAACGTCGAGCCGGTACGGGCGGGCGACCCCAAGCTGCGCGCGGCGAAGATCGAGGGCATCGAGGGTTTCCAGCAGACGATCGCCGAACACACGGGCGAAATTCGAGACCTGATGCGCGCGGTTGGCTGACCATCGCGGCCTCGCGGCGGCGGTCAGGCGCGCTGTCCGCCGGCGAGCAAGTGGGCCACGAACGCGTCGTCGTGATCGCGCTGATGGTGCCTCGCGAAGTCATGGAGCATCTGGCCCAGCCGGGACAGCATGGCCGGATGCATGATTTCGGCGGAGCAGATCAGGCGGCAGATCTCGCCACTGAAATCGGCGTGGCTCTCGATGTGCGAACGGAACCGCTCCGGTGCGTGTGCGCGATACTCGAACACCTTCATCAGGCTCTCCTCGTGGAGGAAGTGCTGAGTGACGGTGCTGATGGTTTCCTGCAGCAGATGCGCGATGTCCTCTTCCGGCCCCTCGTCGCCGGCTCCGGATGCGTGCGCCATCAGGCGTCCGGCGAGATGAACCAGGGTGCCGTGTCCGTCGGCGAGATCGGACAGGTCCGCTGGCTTCGGTCCGGGTCTGTGGTCTTCTGGGGCCATCGTATCGGCGCGTGAGGCGAATAGCACGAAGACCCGATTTTACAACTTAAGTTGTAGGAGTGCGGCTTACACTCGTGTGGCTGCATGTGAGCACGGCAGATGCCTGCAACCGGACAGGAGAAGAAGCGGCACCCGCGGGTGCCGCAACCGAGTAGAACGGAGTCGCCGATGGCGATCCGTCAGAAGAAGGTGGTCGGCGCTCGCCGCCGGCGCGCTGCAGATCGTTCCAGCGCCTCAATGCACTGGTCGGCCGCGGTCTGGTGCCGGGCCCAGGCGGTGGCAGAGCTTGAACAAGTGGCCATCTCGGTGACACGACCGGCAACCAAGTCGGCCCGCAGTCGCGCGCGACTGCCCGCCAGCGGGCGTGCGAATGCAGCTGGAACCCAACTGGCGGAGCAGGCTCGGGTCGTCATGGCACCCGTCAGTATCTGGCCCGGGGCGACGATTCGCAGTGGCCGACCAGCTTCTGGCCATCGCCGCGGTAGATCAGCTTGCCCGATACACGACTGAGGAACAGTCGGCCCTTGCCGTCGGTCGCGACGATCGACGTGTCCGAAAGGGTCTCGATCGTCAGGGTGCCGGCATCCACGCCTTCCACTTCCCTGCGTATCTCGTTCGCGTCTTGGTCGACGATCAGCAGCATCTCGCTGTCGTCGACCTCGCAAACGATGTACTTCAATGGCTGTACCGAGGCCATTGCCGCGGCTCCGCTCGGAGGCGCCGGTTCCGCCGTTGGCGGCATCGATGGCGCCGTCGCGGTGGCCGTTGCTGCTGCCGCCGAAACGGCTGCCGGGTGCGCCGATGCCGCCGCGGCTGGTGTTGCTGCGGCCGATGCCGGTGCCACCGGTGCCGGTGCCTGGGCTTGCTGCGGGCCGACGCTGCATTGGCGATCGAAGTACGTCGCCAGTCCGGTCTTGGAGGCGTGTTTGACGACCTGATTGTTGTTGATCAGGAAGAAATGCAATTGATTGGATTTCTTGGTGATGCCTTCGGTTCTGCCCTGAATGCACACGCGATACCCATACAAAGTGGTCGACGAGGTGTACGACCTGTCGGCATACCGGTCCGGTGGATTGACGAAATAGATGCTGTCGGGCTCGATGCTGTCCTGTGGCGGATGTTCCTTCAGATATTCGAGTACGATCGATTTGTATTCGCTTGGATACGCGCCGTAGTCCACCGTCGTGGGTGTGGACTCTTGCTGGCCGGGGGGGGTGAATGCGCATCCTGCCATCATCAGCGTGGCGATCAGCGTGGTTGATGTGCTCTTCATTGCTTCCCTCGAAAACGCTGCCGAAACGATCTTCTCGCCGGAGATCGATCCCTGTCCGGTCTCGTCCTCGGCGGTCCGTCATGCATTGTGCGCTTGCCGGCACGCGATCGCCGAATCACCTGTGCTGCCGAGCTTGCTGCACCGGCATCATGCCGGACTGCCGTTCAGATGGCAGTGGCCCGATGCGTGGCAAGGATTCTCGCCACGCATCGGGCCACCGGCTTCTTACATGCGCGCTTTCAGAGGCCGGCCATCGGTGCCGCTCCCGCGATGCCACCGCGTTTCGTGGCCACGGTCGCTTCCTCGACTACGGCGGTCGAATCAGACCTCATCGAGACGACAGTTCTCTTAGAAGAAGAAGGTTCCGCCCAGGATCACGCTATCCAGATCTTTTGCCCCGTCATAGGCGGCAGAACAGGCTGCGGAATTGCAGTCGACGTCGAGACTCAGCTTCTCGTAGGTCAGATAGACGACCAGGCTCGGGCCGAAGTTCTGGTTCAGGGCCACGCCGGAACGGGTCAGATCCGAACCGGTGATGCCGCCGCCGCCCATGCCGAACTGATCCTTGTAGCTGGCGTACTGAACGGAAATCGCGGTATCGCCCAGATCGATCCACTTCTTCTTGATGCCGAACTTGAGGTGATACGCATCGGTGTCATCGCCGGAGTTCGCAGCCGCATCGTCGGACGACTCGTTCTGATAGGCCAGCGTGCCGAAGAGGCCCGTTCCGGCATCCATCACGCCGACCTGGACCTGGAAGGTTTCGGACTGGCTGCCTCCGACGTTCGCCCCGCCGTTGCCGACGTTGATCGCGTAGCCACCATGCAGCATGACCTTCAGGCCGCTCACGTCGGTGGTGTACTTGGCAGCGATATCGTAGATTTCGTCATTGGCGAAACCGACCGCAATATTCAGGCCCTCGGCCAGCTGCGGCAGGTCATAGCGGAAACCCTTGCGATAGATGCCGTTGCAGTCGATGCCGATGCCCAGGCCGGGCGTGGCCAGACACTGCGCAAAGCTTCCCCAGACGGTATTGGTGGCGCCTGCACCGAGGCCCTGGATCGTGAATCCGTTGAAGCGGAACAGTGGTGAAATCTGGGTCCACAGCGTTCCCGACGGATCGGCCAGCACGGCGATGTTGTCGGTGGGCATGCTTTGCAGACCCATCGTGACCTTACCCCAGCTACCCTCCAGATAAATACTCTTGCCGAGCGTACCGATCGTATCGCCGGCGCCCGAACCCCCGGAAGCACTCTGGCTCGAGAACAGCAGCGGCGTCTCGCTGCTCTGGTTGGGCTCGAGAATGATTTCCATACCGGCTTTCATGCTGGTATTGGGCACGTCGGCCGAGGCGGAAAAGGTGATCCGGCTGTTCAGCGTCGTTCCGTTGTCAGTCGTCTGGAAGGTATCGCTATCTACGCCGTCGTCGTAGTAGACCATGCCCTCATTGACCCATCCGGAAATGTTCAGGTTGGACTCGGACAGCGCTGCCTGGGAAAAACCGAGTGCCATAATGCTGATGGCAATTTTCTTGGCGGAACCGATACTGTTTTTCACTCTTTACTCCTCCGGGTTTTTGCATTGGCCGTGAATCTAGCGGTACACGTGTTGCCGGTCGCGAGCCTACATTGACGCCAATGCGAACACAATTACTGCGGGAAAGTGCTGTAGGAAAAGTGCAACAACGTACTTCGCGCCGGTTTGCCAATTCAATTCGGCAATACACCCCCCTCCCGTTTCGTCGGGAAATGCGTGCCGACAAGGCGCGTGCGCCAACGGTTTGGCGGAATCCATTCGACCCGCGAAAACCGGCGACGGTGCTGCGACAGGAACGCGAGCAACTCAGCGAATCGGACCACGACCGGGACGTCGCAAACGACCGACCGCGGAGGCGATGGCTGCTCGCCGTTGGGGTGGGTCAGCCTGACGCGAAGGGCGGGCGCATCTGGCGCGCCGCAGCGGTGCTCATCAACATTCTGATATCTCCGGAAATTGGTCTATTACGTCCGCAACGGCTGGTGACGGGTGCTGAACAGCCGCATGAGGAACAAGACCTTAGCGCGATGTTCGTGCCCAATTTCAACCGGCCTGCCTGCTAGGCCCGAGTGTTCGCCCAACTTGTTGAATTAATGTCGAATTTTTGGCCGGCTGATTGGGCGGACGATGCGCTTCCGTACTGTTCTTGTGTTCAAGAAATGGACAGTTGCGTCGTCGCTGGTGTGGCATGGCGCAGCACCCGGGCAGTTCGTCGGCAAGTCGGCCGGCGTTGCTGCGCGAACGCATTGTCGGCACCGCAAGATCGGAGCCTGGACGCCGTCGCGGGGCGAGATCCGGGCTCCGGGGGGTTGCTTCGCGGCTGTGCGTCAGTTGAATTGATAGCGGGCGCCGATGCCCGCGTACCAGGCAACGCCGGTACCCGGCTCGTAGAATCGCCCGTTGCGATCCCCGACGATCACCGAGCCGACATATTGGCGATCGAACACGTTGTCGACGCGCAGCAATTGCTCGACGCGCCAGTCGCCCCGACGCTGTTCCGCACTGAGGCGCAGGTTCAGGATCGCGTAGCTCGGAGCCGACTGCTCGGTGTTGCTGTCCTCGACGAAAACCTTGCTGCGGTAGAAGCCTTCGACCGCGGCCGTCAGACCATCGCCCGGTTTCCAGGCGAGTTCGGCAAATACGGTCGTGCGCGGGATGCCGGGCATCCGCCGGCCTGCTTCGATGGTGTCGCCGCCCGACGAGAAACCTTCGTCGTAGATTGCGCGCAATTGGGTCAGTGCCGCGCGCGTGTGCAGGGTACGGCTCAGTTCCGAGTCGACCGCCACTTCCACGCCTTCGCGCAGGGTTTCGGCAGCGTTCTGGTAGGCGGTGCGTCCGCCGAGGGCGCTTGCAACCACCAATTCGTCCTTGGTGCGAATCCGGAACGCCGCGACGTTGATGCGGGTGGTTTCTCCGACCAGTGCTTTTGCGCCGACCTCGACCTGGGTGCTGCGAGCCGCCTCCAGGTCGAAGCCGAAGCTGCCGTCATCACCGGAATAGGACAGTTCGCCGAGGGTCGGGGTCTCGAAGCCGCGGGCGGCGCTGGCATAGAGGTTGACTGCCGGGCTGAGCGCATAGGCGATGCCGATCGCCGGCGTGGTCTTGCGATAGCTCACCGAACCGCCGTCGTCGCCGTTCGACAGAAAATCGTCGTCGACCTCGAACTTCACGTGACTGTGGCGCAGGCCGGCCTGCAAGGTCAGCGGACCGCGTTGCCAGGCGAGTTGCACGTAGGGGTCGAGGCTGGTGACGGTATCGGTCTCGTCCCGGCGCAGGGCGCCGCGCACGCCGAGCGTGTTGCCGACGAAGTTTTCGTAGCCCTGGCGGTCGTCTTCGGATCGGTCGTAGTCGGCGCCGGCGGTCACCGTCAGCTTGCCCTGGTCGAGCGCGATCTGCTGGATCCAGCGGGCCGCGAGGCCGTGAAAGCTGCGGTCGAAATCGACGATGCCGCCCGAGTGGGTCGGACTGGACTGGACGAAGGCCGGGATTGCCAGCACCTGCATGACGCTGCGCGTGCCGGCATAGGCCGAGAATTGAAGATGGCCGCTGCCGATTCGGCGCTCATAGTTGATGCCGCCCTGGACGTGCTCGATATCCTTGCGGGTATCGAACTCGAGTGCGCGATCCTCGACACCGGCGGGATCGGTCTGGAAGGTCTCCCAGGTCAGGCCGAGCGGATCTTCGGTATCGTCCTGGCGCAGTCCGTTGGCGACCAGCGTCAGCTTGCTGTCGGCGTCCGGGCGGAGCGTGATCTTGGCGAAGCCCTGGTCGCGCGTCGCCGCGCTGTGCTCGCGGTAGCCGTCGGTGTCGAAACGTGATGCGTCGACCAGATAGCCGCCGCTGCCGACTGCGCCTTCCGCCCCGAGTTCGACCTTGGTGGTCGAGAAGGATCCGCCGATCAGGCGTCCCGACAGTTTGGTCGGGCCTTCGCCGTCCCGCGTGAACAATTGGATCACCCCGCCGGAACTATTGCCGTACACAGAGGAAAACGGTCCTCTCAGGACTTCGATGCGTTCGGCCATGTCGAGGTTGAAGGTCGCTACCTGGCCTTGACCGTCCGGCGTCGATGCAGGGATTCCGTCGGCGATCAGCTTGACCCCACGCACGCCGAAGGCCGAGCGTGCGCCGAAGCCCCGGGACGAGATCTGGAGGTCCTGGGCATAGTTCTGGCGATTCTGGATCACCAGCCCGGGTACCGCCACCAGCGACTCCGAAGCATTCACGCCCAATTGACCCTGGCGGACCGCCTCGTCGCCGACGACGTCGATCGAGAACGGCTGCTCGAAGCTCGAGGCCTCGGCTCGACTGCCGGTGACCGTGACCGGATTCAGGGTCAGCTCCGCCTGCTGGGCGAAGCACGTGGCGGTCAGGCCGAACATTACGAGCACGGCGGTGGCAATCGGCGTAAGGTGCCGGGAACTGCAATGGACGATCATGCTTCCTCCTCGTTGGTCTTTGGTGCGGCGACTGGCTGTCCGCCGGCCGAGACTCTAGTCCCGTCGCGGCAATCGTGCATCGGCCTGCGATCGTTTGACGGTAGAGAAAATCATGAGATGCGACGGATCTCCCCGGTCGGGGCTGCCCGCCCGTTCAAGGAGGGCGCCATGAACATATCCCGTACCCTGGTGACCGCTGCCCTCGTCATCAGCGGAAGCGCCTTTGCCGCCGGAGATGATGCCGATCTGGACGAGATACTGCGCAATCCCACGATCGGCAATTACAGGGGCTACGCCGAATTCAAGATGGCGCACTACGACGCTGCCCGCAGGATCTGGGAAGCCCTCGATCGTGCCGGTTTCGGCGAGGCTGCCTTCAATCTCGGAATCCTCTATGAAGACGGGCTCGGCGTCGACGCGAGCATCGAGCGTGCCCTGGCCTACTATCGTCGTGGCGCCGAGAACGGCAGCGTCAAGGCCCAGTTCCGGATCGGCAAGCTGTACTGGCTGGGCGCGCCCGGTGTCGCGCCCGATCACGAAGAGGGTCGTCGCTACCTGGCGATGGCCGCTGCCAACGGTGACAGCGACGCGGCCGCCTATCTCGCCGATGGCCCCGAGGCCAAGGGGCCACTGGCGGAAGCCGATCGTGCGCTGGCAGTGGGCGAACCGCAGCGCGCGGCCGAGATCCTCGCCGCCGCGGCAGTGGACGGCAATATCCGTGCGCAGACCCGACTGGCGCGGTGCTACGAGGCTGGCCGGGGAGTCGATCGCGATCTGTCGATGGCCGCCCAGTGGTTCGAGCGGGCGGCACAGGCCGGCGACCCCGAGGCGATGTACGCCCTGTCGGTCATGCATGCGACCGGCACCGGACGTGAAAAGGACGACGAACTGGCCCGCCGATGGCTGGAACGCAGCGCGGCCGGCGGATTTGCACCGGCCGTGGCCGAATGGATCCGTTAGCTGGACGATGCGCTAGGTTTGCGCCATTGGCGCGTCGTCGAGCGCCGCCCGGATTTCGTGCGCCAACTGGTCGATGTGATAGGGCTTGGTGATCAGGCGCACTGGGGACGACAGATTCTCGAGCTGCTGGATCGCGTTGCCGGTGTAGCCCGAGGTGAAGAGTACTTTGAGGCCGGGCCGTCGTTCGCGGGCGCGCCTCGCGATTTCCGGTCCGTTGAGGCCCCCCGGCAGGACGACGTCGGTAAACAGCAGGCGGATGTCCGCGTGCTGCTCGAGCAGATCGAGACCGGCGGCACCGTCCGGCGCATCGACGACTTCGTAACCGAGCGAGCGAAGCACTCGGCAGGCGAGGGCGCGAACATCGGGTTCGTCCTCGATCACGAGTATCTTCTCGCTGCCACCGATCCGCGGCACGGATCGCCTGTCCGCTGCCGCCGGGGTCCTGTCGTGGGCCGCGCGCCGCAACTCCGGCAGGAACAGCTTGATGGTGGTGCCGTAGCCGGGCTCGCTGTAGATCTTGACGTGCCCGCCCGACTGCTTGACGAAACCGTACACCATGGCAAGACCGAGTCCGCTGCCCTTGCCGGTTTCCTTGGTCGTGAAGAACGGATCGAAGGCCCGTGCGACCACCTCCGGACTCATCCCGCTGCCGGTGTCGGACGTGGCCAGCATGACATAGCTGCCCGGCGTGACGTCGACTTCCAACGACGCGTAGTCTTCGTCCAGCTCGACCGCTGCCGTCTCGATCGTCAGCACGCCGCCATCGGGCATCGCGTCCCTGGCATTGACGGCCAGGTTGAGCAGTGCCACCTCCAACTGTGATGGATCCGCCAGCGCGGGCGGGATGTCGGCGCCGTGGCGGATATCGATTCGCACGGTCTCGCCGAGTGAGCGTCGCAGCATGTCGGCCATGCCTTCGACCAGTTCCTTCATGCTGATCGGTACCGGCGACAGCCGCTGGCGCCGCGAAAACGCCAGCAGGGTGCGATTGAGGTTGGCGCCCCTTTCGACGGCCTTGGTCGCGGCCCGGATCAGTTCGGTGCCGAATTCATCGTTCTCCAGGTGGCGGGCGAGGATGTTGAGATTGCCGAGGACCACCGTCAGCAGGTTATTGAAATCGTGGGCCACGCCGCCGGTCAACTGACCCACTGCCTCCATCTTCTGGGCCTGATGCAGTGCCTTCTCGGCCTGCTTGCGGTCGGAAATCTCGTTTTGCAGTGCCTGGTTCGCCCGCTCCAGTTCGGCCGTTCGTTCCCGCACCCGTTGCTCGAGTCCGTCGCGGGCATTGCGAAGAGCGGTTTGCGCCATCGTCCGTTCGGTGCTGTCGCGGATCGCTGCGGCAACCAGCATGCCGTCTTCGTCTTCGACCGGACTCAGACTGATCTCCACCGGCAGCACGCGGCCGCCTTTGCGGCGACCGTAGAGCTCGAATTGCGCGCCCATCGGCCGGGCAGAGGGCTGGTCGAAGAAGGTGGCGCGATGATCGAGGTGGGCCTCGCGCATGCTCTCGGGCACCAGCATTTCGATCGAGCCGCCGATCAATTCGCAGCGCGTATAGCCGAACAGGTCTTCGGCCCGCGCGTTCGCCAGAACGATGGTGCCATTGCGATCGACCACGACGATCGCATCGGGCGCCGCGTCGAGAATGTTTCGGGCCAGGCGGTCGCGGGCCGACAGCGCCTGCAGTTCCGCCCGCAGTCGCTCGATCTCCGGGGCCGCGTCTGTGCCGGCCCCGGGCGCGTGGCCCGCCGGATCGGTCACGGCGGGCTCCTGCGCACTATTGGCGAGCCCTCCGTCCACCCGAGGGCGGTGCGTCGGCTGCGCGTGGCGGCGCCGTCGTCTGAGTTGGTCATCGTCGGGGCCCTGCCTCTGTCGTTATTGTCGGTGGCCGCCCGAAATGCACTTGTGCCGGCCGCCTGTCAGACACCGTCTATGGGTGACGACCAGAAGTATAGGCGTGGCTGCGCGGGAGGTCGCCATCGCCGACCATCGCGGGCCTATTTTTCGACGTCCCGCGTGTAGGCGAGTCGCTTCGCCGAATCCAGTGTCAGCAACTGCATGAAGGCGCGGACTTCGCCATCGGAGCCGGTCGGTGTGCCGGCGGTCGCACCGAACACGTTGGTCGGAACCGAACGGCGGGCAAAGGCGTCGGCCCACAGTCGCTGAATCTCGATTTCGGCATCGAGCTTCTGCGCGAGTGCATTGTCGGCCTTCAGGATCTCACGCTTCTTGTAGGCCTCGGCATCGGCCAGTGTGCGCTGGGTCTCGGCCTCGATCCTTGCCTTGTCGAGGTTGATCTGCGCTGTTTCGCGTTCGATCTGAGCCTGTTCCTTGAGCTTGGTGGCCTGGGTCAGCGCGAGCTGCTTCTCGGTCTCGGCGTCGGTGGTCTTCTGGATCTGCTCGACCTTGGCCATCGCCTGGCGCTCGGCGACCTCACGCTCGCCGCGGGCGATCGCCAGCAGCCGCTGCTCTTCTTCCTGTATCCGTTGTTCGCGCGCGATGGCGCGGTCCGCGGACGCTTTTTGCTTGAGTTGCATGCGCTCGACGAAGCGGCTGTTCGGCGTCATGTTGGTGATGCGGGCATCGACCACGCTGATGCCGAAGCTGGTGAATTTCTGCGCCTTGCGCAATGGCGTTCCGCTGTCGTCGAGAACCTTGCGTACCTCGTAGACGACCTTGGATTCATCGCCGAATTCCTCCTGATCGCTGCCCAGGGCCAGATTCGCCGTTCCTCGCACCTTGCGCGGCGAGTCGACGTAGACCTCCTCGCGACGTACCAGGTAGATGCCGTTGTTCATCTGGTTCTCGAACTCGCTGTTGAATTCGGTGCGTGCGCCGCTGTAGTACTCCTCCGCACTCATCAGCGATGCCGTGGCCTGCAGTGTTTCCTTGAATGCGGGCATCAGCGCGGTCCGCAGCAGATTCGCCGGCGTGCGGTATTCGTGGGCGAGTTGCAGAAAGCCCTCGTTGTCGGTCGGGATCGAAAAGCGCACCGTCGCTTCGGCGTCGGCATCGACCTGGTCGAGGAACATGATGTTGAGCGGCGGCATGTTGGCGCTGGTCTCGGTACCCTCGATTTCGGCGTAGGCAAGATCCTCCTGGGCGCCGGTGACCGACTGCACCGTCATCGCACGCTTCCAGGCGTTCCAGCGACCCCACAGGTAGAACTGGTAGCCGACATCGGATACCGCGTGTTCCTGGCCGGTGATCGTCCGGACGTGATAGACGTAGCCCGGCTCGGCGTAGAAGATCGATTCCCTGGCGATCATCGCCAAGGCGGCAATCACCGCGAGCGGAAGCAGGGCCTTGGATGGGGCGGAAGCGGGTTTTCCGAGGTCTTTGATTTTCTGCAACAGGGACACGGTGGCTCCACGGATGGTGATTGTTCGTGAACCACGGATCTTATCCGCCCATCATGGGCGGCGCGCGCAACTGTCTGTGTGAGTGGCAGCGGCGACCGGACGAATGTTCGCGCGGTCGCCGGGGCGGGAATTCGAACCGGACTAGCGGCTCGCGCTTTTCGACGTGCTGGATTTTTCCTTGGCCGACTGGCTGGCGCCGGTCTTCTTTGCGCTTGCGTTGTCGCCAACGCTCTTCTTGCTGCTCGACTTGTCACCCCCCTTGCTGCGGCAATAGGCGTCGACCTTGTTGCCTTTCTTGGTGGTGTAGCTGTCCACCCAGGTGCAACTCGAAGAGGACCCGCAGCGACCCTTTTCGAGCCCCTTGCAACTGCTGGCGGCGAAGCTCGGGGCGGTCAGGGTGAGCCCTGCTGCGGTGAGGGTGGCAATCGCGAACTGCTTGAGTCGGACCTGTTCCATGGCGTGAGGTGTCTCCTGTGTCGATCGGCGGTGAGGGCCATCAAAGGGATGGATTGCATTGCCTGCAATGCAAATGACATTGTCACGAAATCCGGGCGTGGTCAAGTGCGCCCGGGGGCGTTCGTGCAAACAAGGCTTGGCCGGGCGTGCACCGGCCGGTAGCGAGCCCACCGACCGGTTGCGGAAAGGCTCAGCGTCAGCGGTCGCTTTCGATCTGGCCGCGGATCTCGCCGGCCGGATTGGCCAGGGTATGCACGTTGACGTAGGTCATGCCGGCATCCATCGCCGCTGCGATGTCCACCAGGGTGGTGCCACATGCGTCGTTGACGATGTTCTCGTCGGTCACCGTGATATTCGCCACCCACCAACCGTCCACATCCCAGCCGTTCGCGTGAAAACCCCCGAGGAAGATCACCGGCGGCCCGTTCTGGCCTTCGGCGCCGCAGTGAATATGTGCCTGCGTGACCCGCGTGCCGTCATTGACCCTCAGCCGGAACGTGGCCGCACTCTTGTCCTCATTGAATTCCAGTCGGAAGCGCCCGCGTGTCTCGGTGTCGACCGGGATGGTCTCCTGATCGCCGCTCAGGCGGGCGTGGTAATCGTCTCCGTGGCGGTCATGACCGCGGCCACGGCCGTCGGCGCTGGCGACGTCGGGCACCGATAGCAGTGCGATGGCCAGTATCGTTGCGAATCCTGCGGGTTTCATGATGTCGTCTCCGTTGGTCTCGGATCGGCGCACGTCGGGTGCACCGGGGCGCGATCGCCACGCGCATTGGCGCGCTGATCGACCTGCTAATCAGCATAGATGTCGCAGGACGACCCGCAACCGCCGTTGGATCAGCCGGTTGGGTGTTATCGGCGACCAATCACCAGAGCCGGTCGAGGCGGGCGAAGGCTGTCGATGTGCACGATCGGTTCGCCAGGCGCCGCTTTGGTATGCGGACCACGTGCCGGCCTGCCCGCCGACTGTGTGGTCGACACCCGATTGTTCGGAATTAGGATCGCGGCCGTGCTCGTCCGCATGAAAAAAATTGGCAGGACCGGAGTCCTGCCATGCACAAGAGGAGGGAGGGTTCAGGGCCGTAGCCCTGAGACTGTTATCGGCCGGGGGGCCGTCGATCTTTAGGGATTTAACTGGATTTCGATGCTGTCGTCGTGATCCTGCTGCGGCAGGCGATTCGGCCTGGCGCTCGGCGCCGGCGAACGCAGCGCGGAGCCACGGGTTGCCGTGTCCGGCGCAGGCAGACGTGCCGACGGGTGGTGGCAATGGCGATGAACGCCTAATTGACGATCGTCGGCGAGCGGTTCGGCATGGCCGCGACGATGCGCAACACGCCCGGCCACAGCGACAGCCAGCAGCAGGCGTGATCGAAGTCGTCGATGATGCTGAACCACGCCTGCGGGTTGGCTGCCAGGTAGCGCTGGGCGAGCTGCGGCGGAATCTCGCGGTCTGCGCTGCCCATCAAGTGCCATTGCTGCAACTCGGGTCGGAGCGGGGGGGCGGCCGTCGGGTCGAGGGATCCCTCGAGCCGCGAATAGCCATGAAGTGACGTCCAGCCTTCGACATCGAGATTGGCGGCGATGGTGACGACCGCCGAGGTTTCGGCAAAGCGAGCGGCAAGCAGGGTCGCCAGCGTGCCGCCGCCACTGTGGCCGAAGAACACCAGGCTGTCCGCCGGTCGGCGTTCGAGATAGCGGCGGAGGGCCGCGGCAAGGCTGGCGATCACGGCTTGGGAGTAACGCTGGTGAGTCCAGGCCAGCGCCGTGCAGCCGGGGCGATCGAGTCCCAGGTAGTGGCATGGACGACCGAGGTACAGGGACGTCCCGGTGTCGAGTCGCATTGCCTCGAACATCAGGGCTCGGCGGGGCGAGGGGTCGGAACTGGGAATCCGCCGCGTGAGCCACGCGATGCCGTCACCTTCGAGATAGACGTGAAGCCTGCGATTGCCTGCGACGTCGTGCGCGTACGCGAGATGGGTGAAGCCGCGACCCTCCAGCAGCAGCCGCTCGAATCCGGACGATGCGGCACGTTCGTCGAGACGCTCGAGCGGCGTCGCGCATCCCGCCAGTGCCGCCGCGAGAAGTCCGAGCGCGAACGATCGGGCCAGACCGCCGCCGTGCCTGTGGTCGGCGGCGGCGGCGATGTTTCGCGGCTT
>JAGRFY010000096.1 GCA_020445765.1 Rhodocyclaceae bacterium
GGCCGGTTCAGATTGCGCTTCGGCAGCGCCGCCAGCACCTTGCGCAGCGCCGCGTTGTGCTCGCGCTTGTCGATGAACTGGGCGGTCAGGCCGGCCAGCAGCGCTTCGACGCCGGTCACCTGCGGATCGACGGCCTTGCGATACTCGAACAGTTCGCGCAGCAGGCGCCGGTTCTCGTCCACCTCCGCCAGCGCCTCGCGCAGCATCTCGTCGGTCAATTCCCTGCCGGTCAGCGCCTGCAGGAATTCACGGAAGCTCTGCACCTCGGCATAGTGGGCCTTGCGGGCGTGGGGCGACTGCACCTCGTTGGGCATCGGCACGAAGTAGTCCCACTGCACGGTCGGCACATGCATGCGCCAGGAACCGAAGGCCTGGCGATACTGGATGCACGACTGGGTCAGCGTGACCCCGTCCGCATAGTCGAAGCGTCCCTGCAGGCCCTGCGCCAACGAATCCCGGCAGAACGGACAGAACATGCCGAAGATGTGCGGTTCTGTCACATTTTGAGGTTCGTGTGCCCCAAGCACCCGCACCGGCAGCATGCCCGCCGCAATCAGCAGCTCTTCCGGCGTGTAGGTACACATGGTGGCCACCACCTGGCCGCCGGTTCGCGCCTTCCATGCCCGTGCATAGTCGTGACGCTTCTCGTACCAGTTCTTGAACTGATCGAACAACCCATCGCTCATCGGGAAACCCCTCCTTGGTTTAAGGGCGGCGGGCATTCGAGGATCCCGCCCGACCTATGCATCATATTGCTTGCTGTGCACTATGTCGCATAGTAGGGGCGAATCGACAGAAGCTTTTGATCTATGTCAAAAGCCGACGGGATTCCCGAAAAAACGATTCAAGTCGGAAGTCGACGCCTCATCCGCCGCGCAAGGTGGCGACGCCGAACAAAGGCGGGAAGGCGCCGGTCGTCACGCCCGCACACCGGGCACGACGCGGGACCGACCCGCGGCCGCCCTCAGGCGTCGAGTCGCCTGCGCAGCGCCTCGAAGGTCTCGGGGACGCTGAGGCCGGTGGTGTCGATGGTCAGATCGGCCCGGCTGTGCATCGGCTCGCGACTGACCAGGATGCGCTCGAGATCCTTCAGCGCCTCCTGGTCGTCACCCATCATCGGCCGCCGGTCGCCCTGGGCGATGACCCGCTTCATGTGCTCGCCCGGGCTGGCCTTCAGCCAGACCGCGAAGCAGGCGCCGAGCAGCTCGTCGAAGGTCGCCGCCTCGGTCACGATGCTGCCGCCGGTGGCCAGCACGAAGCGTTCGTTGTTTTCGACGATCCAGTCCAGCGTACGCCGCTCGTATCGTCGATAAGCCCCTTGCCCGTAAAGAGAAAAGATTTCCGGCAAGGTCATTCCGGCAGAGTGCTCGATGATCTCCCCCATTTCGAAGAAGGGCACGCCGAGGTGTTGGGCGAGCAGGCGCCCGACCGCGCTCTTGCCGGCCCCCCGCAAGCCGATCAGGGCGATCCTGTCGCGGCGGCCCTGCTTCTCGAAGGCGCCGTAGACCTGGGATGCGGCCAGCGCCAGGTCGGCGGACGACAGCCGCGACAGGAACTGCGTCAGGCGGGCCAGCTCGGGCGACGGCCCGGGGCCGACCCGCAGCACTTCGTCGAGCGGCAGCGCGAGCGCATGTGCCACCCGTCGCAGCCGCACCACCGAGATGTTGCCGTCGCCAGCCTCGAGCTGCGCCAGGTAGCGGAGCGAAACGCCGGAGTCGCGCGCCAGCGTCGCGCGGGCCATGCCCCGTCGCAGACGCAGTTCCCGCACGCGCTCACCCAGCGCCGAAAGAAACATCCCGTCGGAATTTTCTCCGGACGCCCGATCCCCACCCTGTTTCTCTGTCATGCGATCCATCCGCAGCCGATAATGTGCACTATAGTGCACTTATTGCATTGCAGCCCGGGTCGTTTCCCGGCTCTCACGCCTCGCCTCTTCAACCAGCCAGCCGCCAAAGGCATCGAGTATTTCGGTCTCCCGCCGTCGTTCGGGAACGACGAAATAGTAGGCGCGCGCACCGATCGATCGAGCCGGTGCGAGCTGGACCAGCGACCTCGCCTGCAATTCGCCCTCGATCAGCATCGGCGGTATCAGGGCGACCCCCATGTTCTGCATCGCCGCCTCCGCCAGCATGCTGAACAGTTCGAAACGCGGGCCTGCCAGATCCGCCTGAACGTCGGCACCTGCCGCCTCGAACCATTGACGCCACGCATAGGGCCGGGTCGATTGCTGCAACAAGGGCATCTTACCGAGATCTTCGGCACTTGGCCGCGAACGGCACCTGAGCAGACCCGTTCCGCATACCGGCGCGACTACCTCGTCCATCAGAAAGTGGGCCCGGGTGCCGGGCCAGTTGCCATCGCCGCAATAGATGGCGGCATCGAACTCGGTTTCGGAAAACAGAAACGGCCGCGTGCGAACGCTGAGGTTCACGTCCGCATCCGGCCAGCCGCCATAGAAGCGATTGAGCCGAGGCAGCAGCCACCGGGTTGCGAAGGTCGGCACCACCGCCAGATTCAGGACACCGCCGCGCCCCTGCCGGCCCGCCACGCGCATCACGTCGCGCTCCATCTCTTCGAGTCGCCGGGCGACTTCCCGTGCGTAGGCGAGACCCGCTTCGGTCAGGCGGGCACCGTGCTTGGTGCGCCGGAACAGCCGCACGCCGAGGAATTCCTCGAGCCCGGCGACCTTGCGGCAAACAGCGCTGTGGGTCAGCGAAAGCTCGACTGCGGCGCGCGAGAAATTCTCGTGCCGGGCCGCCGCATCGAAGGCGACCAGCGCGCCGGTGTTCGGGATGCGGCGACGGGTCATGACGAGCTCCGGGTGCCCAATGGATCGACGAGATGTGCCATTTACGCACATATTAGTTCGAATTCATCGATTGTGCCGCAGTACCGAGCCTCCTAAGATCGGCCCCGATTCTGCATTCATCGCACGATCGAGCACGAACAAGGAGGAAGACGTGACACACACCAATGCCGGCATATTCGATGGGGACGACCCCTTCTATCTGACGCAGCAATTGAGCGAAGAGGAACGGATGGTGCGGGAGACCGCCCTCGCCTACGCCACCGAGCGCCTTCAGCCGCGGGTCCAGAACGCATTTCGCAACGAGCACACCGATCGAGGCATCTTCAACGAGATGGGCGAACTCGGCCTGCTCGGTCCGACCATCCCGGAGCAATATGGCGGCGCCGGCCTCGACTACGTCAGCTACGGCCTGATCGCGCGCGAGATCGAGGCGGTGGACTCCGGCTACCGGTCGATGATGAGCGTCCAGTCCTCGCTGGTGATGGTGCCGATCAACGAGTTCGGCTCCGAAGCGCAGAAGCAGAAATACCTGCCCAAGCTGGCGACCGGCGAATGGGTCGGCTGCTTCGGGCTGACGGAACCGAACCACGGCTCCGATCCCGGCTCGATGGCCACCCGCGCCCGCTCGGTGGACGGCGGCTATCGGCTCAGCGGCAGCAAGATGTGGATCACCAATTCGCCGATTGCCGACGTCTTCGTCGTCTGGGCCAAGACCGACGACGACCAGATTCGCGGGTTCATCCTCGAGAAAGGAGCCAAGGGCCTCAGCGCGCCGGCGATCCACGGCAAGGTCGGCCTGCGCGCATCGATCACCGGCGAGATCGTGATGGACGAGGTCTTCGTGCCGGAAGAACAGCTGATGCCGGGCGTTCGCGGACTGAAAGGCCCCTTCACCTGCCTCAACTCGGCCCGCTTCGGCATCGCCTGGGGCGCCCTCGGCGCCGCCGAATCCTGCTATCGCACCGCGCGCCAGTACGTGCTCGACCGCAAGCAGTTCGGGCGCCCCCTGGCCGCCAACCAGTTGATCCAGAAGAAGCTGGCGGACATGCTGACCGAGATCAGCCTCGGACTGCAGACCTGCCTGCGCCTGGGCCGGCTGAAGGAAGAAGGCAATGCGCCGGTCGAGCTGACCTCGATCGTCAAGCGCAACTCCTGCGGCAAGGCCCTCGACATTGCCCGCCAGGCCCGCGACATGCTCGGCGGCAACGGCATCTCCGACGAATTCGGGGTCGCCCGCCACCTGGTCAATCTGGAAGTCGTCAATACCTACGAAGGCACCCACGACATCCACGCCCTGATCCTCGGCCGCGCCATCACCGGCATTGCCGCATTTGCCAACTGACTGGTGCCACCCGGGCCGTCGGCACCCGTGTCGACGGCCGATGGCCGCAGCGGGACCACGGGCCGCCGACTATCCCGCCAGGGCCTCACACTTCGCCTGCAGCTGCGCCTGCGACTCGAGCCATGCCGGATCCGACACTATTGCGTCCACCGGGCAGACCTCGACGCACTGGGAGGTGTCGAAATGCCCCACGCATTCGGTGCAGCGTGCCGGATCGATGATGTAGATCTCTTCGCCCGCGGCGATCGCTTCGTTGGGGCATTCCGGGGTACAGACGTCGCAATTGATGCAGTCCTCGGTGATCATCAGGGCCATGTCGTGTTCCTCCTTCCGGGCTGTCGAAACGCCGGTATCGGCGTCGCTCACGTCGGGCAGCTATACCGCGAAGCCGCTCTCGAGTTCCGGAATGGCGCACGGTACGTCGGAGCACTCCGGCACGAAGGCCGGTCGCGTGCCCTTGAACAGCACCTTTCCGAAGTTGAAACCGTCGTCGGTGACGAGCCGACGGGCGGCACGGGCCGGGTCATCGGTGTAGTCGACGCAGGCGGTGCGAACCTTCTTTTTCCATTCCTTCTGTTCCGGCCGGAAGGTCACGCAGGGGCTGAGCACCTGAATCACCGAGAAGCCCGGGTGGCGCACGCCTTCGACGATGAGGCGGGCGAGATCGTTGGGGTCCGAACTGGAACCTCGGGCGATGAAGTTGGCACCCGCAGCGAGCGCGATCTTCAACGGCGGGAAGGGCTCGATGCAGGGACCGTCCGGCGTCAGCTTGCTGCCGTCCCACTCGGCGTCGGTGGTCGGTGAGGCCTGGCCTTTGGTCATGCCGTAGACCTGATTGTCCATGACGATGTAGGTCATGTCTGCGTTGCGCCGACAGGCATGCATGAAGTGATTGCCGCCGATCGAGAAGCCGTCGCCGTCGCCGCCGGTGACCAGCACGGTCATGTCCGGGCGGGCCAATTTGAGGCCGGTTGCGGTGGGCAGCGCTCGGCCATGCACGCCGTGGAAGCCGTAGACCGATGTGTAGGCCGGAATCCGTGACGAGCAGCCGATCCCCGAGACCACCGCGACCTTCTCGCGCGGCAGGGACAATTCCGCGAGCGCCTTGGTGATCGCGGCGAGGACGCTGAAGTGGCCGCAACCGGGGCACCAGACGGGCTTGGTGTCGGATTTGTAATCCTTCGGGGCGAGGCCCCTCGTCGTCTGCATGAGTTCCATGTTCAGCTCCAATCGATGATGCGCTCGACAATGGCGCCGGGGCGTACCGGCAGCGGTCCCGGCTGGTGCAGCGAGCGCACCTCGCCGGGCAAGTCGTAGTGGGCGCGCAGGTAGCGGAGATACTGGGCGCCATGGCTCTGCTCGACCACCAGCAGGCGCCGAGCCCCGGCGATCGCATCGCCCATCGGTCCGGGCAGGGCCGGTGCAATCAGGCGAGGCGCCACCAGGCGCACCCGCCGGCCCTGGGCACGCAATCGCGCCATCGCCTCGCGACAGGGCCCGGTGCATGACCCCCAGGTCAGCACCACCATGTCGGGGTCGGCGTCGCCATCGATCTCGGCCCAATGCTCGCCGTAGTTGTGTCCGGCGATCTTGCGAAGGCGCTTGTCGAGTTGGGCCTGGTGGTCGGCCGCCTGGGAAGACGGCGTGCCGGTCGTGCTGTGCTCGAGGCCATCGGCGGTATATTCGCCGCCGGCGGTCCCGGGAAACGCCATTGGCGAGACCCCGTTGGCGGTCAACGCGTAGCGCTCATAACCGGCCACGGACTCGGGCACCACCCGCTGGCCGATGAATGCGAGTTCCGCCGGGCGCTCGATCACGGCGCGTGCCTGCCCGGTCGCCTGATCGGTCAGCACGATCGCTGCAGTCTGCAGGCTTTCGGCAAGATGCACCGCCCACTGTGTGGTCATCAGGCAATCGGCCACCGAGTGCGGCGCAAGCACCAGATGGGGCGCGTCGCCGTGCAGGCCGTAGCAGGCGATGTTGAGGTCGGCCTGCTCGGACTTGGTGGGGATGCCGGTCGAGGGACCACCGCGCATGACATTGACCACCACGACCGGCACTTCGGCGGCCACCGCGAGGCCGAGGGATTCGGTCATCAGTGCGAGACCGGGACCGGAGGTGGCCGTCAGCGACGGCACCCCGCCGTAAGAAGCGCCGATGATCTGGTTGATCGAGGCGAGTTCGTCCTCCGCCTGGACCAGGGCCCCGCCGACGCGCGGCAAGCCATGGGCCATCCATTCCAGCACCTCGGTGGCCGGCGTGATCGGGTAGGCCGCGACGAAGCGCACCCCACCGCGCAGCGCACCAAGGCCGGTGGCTTCGTTGCCGGAGATATTCCAGCGCATGCCGGGCGCCGCAGGGCGGGGCTCGAGGCACGGGAAGTCGGGCAGATCCGGTGCTGCGCTCCGTCCGGCACGCAACGATGCGAAGCTCGCTTCGACGGCCGCCTCGCCCTTGCTGCCGATGGCGTGCCGAATGGCCGCCAGCAGCGGCTCGTCGGGCAGACCGATCAATTTGGCGATGGCACCCAGTGCGACCATGTTCGCCCGCCCGCCGGGGATCTCGTCGGCCAGCGCCTTCATCGGCAAGTCGAGCATGTGCGCCGGGGAATCCACCAGGAAAGGCGGCTGCTCACCGGCACGGGGATCGCCGAGCACGATGCTGCCGGCGCCCATCGGCAATTCCGCGGCGAAGCGCCCGGCGCTCTCCCAGTCGGCAGCGACCAGCAGGTCGTAATGGTCATCGTGCGCATCCACCGGCGCACTTCCCAACCGGATCATCGACGCCGCCTCTCCCCCCCGGATCTGAGGACCCGCCGAGCGAGTCATGTAGGCATACCAGCCAACGCGGGCAGCTGCGTCGAGCAGGAGATTGCCGGTGGTCACCACCCCGGCGCCACCGCTGCCAACCACCGCCAGCGAAACGAACCGATCAAGCATTCGAACTCCCCCGGGGCACCATGGCCCCCTTCGGTCAGACCGCAGCTACCGGGCGGCATGCTTCCACCGCCCGTCATGCAACCAATCTAGCAACGTTTTTGTTTGATGTCCAACATTTTGTTGTACAAACTATATGCAGGCACAGCCTGTGCCAATTCGTTCGAAGCCAAACTATCTGGCACGATCCTGTATCATGGTGCCGGCATGTAGCCCGGCCATCGAGCGCCGCCCGCCGCCGCAGCCAGCACAGAGAGCCCATGGCGACCAAGAGCAAAGACACCAGCAACGACGAGATTCGGCTCGGCCTCCTGCCAGGCCTCCTTGGCTACCAGTTGCGCCTCGCCCAGATCGCGTTGTTCCAGGACTTCTCGGATTCTCTCGGCAAGCACGCGATCACGCCCGGCCTGTTCGGCGTGCTCGTCATCATCGAGGCCAATCCCGGCCTGAAACAGAACGATCTGGCCCGCGCGACTCATCTCGACCGCTCCACGGTCGTATCGGTGATCGACAACCTCGAACGCCGAAACCTCGTGCAGCGTCGTCCGGCACTGAACGACCGACGGTCCAACAGCTTGTGGCTCACCGAGGACGGAACGGTGCTGCTGCGCAAGCTCAAGCGTCTGGTCGCGGAGCACGAGAAGCGCCTGGTCGCCGACATGTCGAGTGAAGAGCGCGCCACGCTGGTACGCCTGCTCGGCAAGATCCTTTCCGGGAGCCGCTGAGCCACCCACGCAATGGCCACCCCATACCGGCGGAAGTCCCGCCCGGTTCGGTGGCACCCGGCCGGATCGCCACGATCCAGGACCATCCCTTCGCACTTGCGGTGAATCGCGCGCTCCGGGGCCGGCGACAGCCCACGCCGATCGGGCCGGGCAGCACCTACCGTCGTCATCGTCGATCGTCCCCTCGTTCGCCGCCGAAGATCTGCGCATTTTTGTTTGACGTCCAACAATTGACATGCAATACTAAGTGTGTCCACAACTTTCAACAAGGGAGATCGTCATGGGCATTCGGGACAACGTCGAGCAACTGCGCGCGCGCCTGCATGACCGTGCCCAGTACCCGGGGCAGGGTGCCGTGCTGTTCGTCGATCTGGAACATCAAGCGACCAGCCGGGCCTATCTCCCTGCCGAGGTACTGCGCAACTTCCTCGGCGGCCGAGGCGCCAACATGGCCCTGCTCTACAACCTCCTGGACGAGGCGCACGATGCGCTCGACCCCGAAGTGCCGCTGATCTTCGGCGCCGGCACATTGACCGGGGAGATGCCGTCGGCGACGCGGGGCAACTTCACCAGCCGTTCACCGGAGAGTCGCGCGATCCTCGATGCCAGTGCCGGCGACTACTTCCCCGCTTTCGTCAAGCGCCACGGCTACGACCACATCGTGCTCTACGGCCGCGCGAGGCATTGGTCGCTGCTGAAGATCTGCCACGAAAAGGTCGAGTTCGTCGACGCGACGCCGTATGTCGGCCTCGACAACCTGGACACCGCCGCGGCCATCGAGCGCGACTTCGAATGCACCGAACGCAAGGACATGGCACTCGCGCGGATCACGACGGCGGGCGAGAACCTCGTGCTGACTGCCGGCATCATGGGTGGCATCAAGGCCATCTGGGCGCGTGGCGGCGGCGGCGCGAAGATGGGCAGCCTGAAGCTCAAGGGCATCATGGTGCTGGGCAAGCCCGACGACGCCCCCGGCCAGGCCGAACTGAAGGTGCACAACAAGGTCATCGGCAAGAAGATCACCGGCACCAGTGTCATCAGGAACGCGCTGAAGAAGGTCGGCACCCCCTTTCTCTACAAGCCCTCACGGGTGCTTGGCGCGCTGGGCACGATGAACAACCAGCAGACTGCCTGGCACGAGAGCCTCGACGCCGACAATTTCGATCCGTACCGCCCCGGCATGGACGGCTGCTTCAAGTGCCCGGTGCATTGCCGCAACCAGAACGACATGACGCCGGAAGGCAAGGGCGGTTGGGGCGCTCAGGCGCTGCATGGCCTGAAGGGCAACGCCAGCTACGACCGGCCCCAGGCCGAGATCGACCACGGCCGGCAAAAGACCTACCGCGGCATCCGCGGCGACGGCGCTTTCGACAAGTACGACAAGGGCGACGGACCCGAGTACGTCACGGTCGGAAAGTTCGGCCCGATGATCGGCCTCACCGCACCCGAGCATGTCCTGCGTCTGAACAACATCCTGAACGACCTGGGCCTCGACTCGGCCTCGACCGGCAGCGCCATCGCCTGGGCGATGGAGCTCTGGCAGCGCGGCCTGATCGATGCCGAAACGACCGGCGGCCTGGATCTCTCGTGGGGCAACTACGACAGCGTCGAGAAGCTGCTCTTCATGACCGCTCTGCGGCAGGGCTTCGGCGACACCATCGCCGACTCGACCCGCGCGGTCGAACTTGGCAAGTACCCGCCGGAGGCGCGCGACTACTGCATGGCGGTCAAGGGCCTGTTCCAGTCCGATCCCCACGACGCACGGATCCTCAAGGCCTTCGCCCTGGGTCTGTCGGTGGCCACGCGGGGCATGGACCACCTGCGCAACCGGGTCACGCTCGAGATCAACGCCCGCATCAACGACGATCCCGACTTCAAGGCCGCCCTCTATGGCGGCCACGTGGCGGCCGAACCCAACCGCTACGACGGCAAGGAGATCGCCGTTCGACGCTGCGAGAACACCTACGCCGTCGGTGATTCGGTGGGCATGTGCCGCTTCAACACCAAGCTGTTCAATTCACCGACCCTGCCGGACTGCAGCGACTTCGCCGTGCAACTCGGCACCCGCACCGGGATCGTCTTCGATGAGGCGGCACTGTACGAGATCGGTCGCAACATCACCGGCCTCGAGCGACTGCTGAACCATCGCTTCGGCCTGCGCGCGGCGGACGATACGCTGCCGCGCCGCTGGTTCGACGAGCCGATCACGGTCGGTCCGTTCAAAGGCGAGAAGATCGATCGCGATGAATTCGAGGCCGCCAAGCAGCGCTTCTACCGCCTCACCGGCCTGAACCGGGAAGGTGTGCCGGGCGCCGACTGGCATGCCCGGCTCGCCGAAGTGGTCACCGGCTTCGCGGTGCATGTCGAGTTACCCGGCCCGCTGCCCGGCATCCCGGACAAACAGGTGATCGTCGATCGCCCGGTGGCGAGCGTCGCCGAACTGCGCGCCGAATTGCTGCGGCGCTACCCCGAAGCCCGCTCGGCCCTCTCGGACAGCTCGTGGAACATCGCGGTCAACGGCAGCCTGCTGCTCTCCGGCGAACGCGGCACGGCGCTGCACCATGGCGACCAGGTCACGGTGGTGCCGATCATCGCCGGCGGCTGACCGACACGGGAGGGGCTCGCTGCGGCGCGATTGCCGCAACGAGCCCCGGATTCAAACGCGCCGCTCGCGCCGGTTCCGGCGGTGCACAGCCGAGGCCTCCCGACCAGGACCGATCGGCCTCGGTGCATCACCCCCCCGCTCAGAAGCGGTGGAAAATTCCTGCCAGGATGGAGTTCGCACCCTCGTCGGCCGCCGCGACGGTCGCCGCCACGGCCACCGGTGCATTGGCGTCGTACTCGACCCTGTTATACGCGGCATACAGGCTGGTACGCTTCGACATCTGGTGGATGTAGCCGAACGTCGCCGCCTTGCCGTTGTTGTCGTCACCCTCGGGGTTGAGCCGGGCAAGCCCCAGGTGTACCGATCCCGACCCGCCGACCGGCGCGACGACGCCGGCGGAGACCAGCGTATTGTCGGCAGAGGTCGAACCGTCGGCGTTCTTCTTCGACCAGCTGGCCACGATCTTGACCACGCCAAGGTCGTAGCTGCCACCGACGAACAATTCCTTGGTGTCGTCCGCGGCGCTGCCGGGTCCGACGTTGTGATAGGCCAGTCCGGCCTTGACCGGTCCGGCCGAATAGGTCAGGCCGACGCCCCAGCGGTCGTCGTCGCCGCGTCGCGGATCGCTGCCGTCGTCGCTCTGGTTGGCGTGGAAGGCATAGATGAACTGGGCCTCGAGCCCCCCCATCGCCGGCGGCGCATAGCGCACTGCATTGTCCCAGCGGGCGCCGCTGCCCGGGGCGATCGTGTAGCCGCCGGCGAAGGACAGCATCGAACGGGGCGCGAAGGCAGCCGATCCGCCCATGACCTGGAACGCACCGGGAATGGCATAGCCGGGGGCATACTGGTAACCCAGGCTGACGGTGCCGAATCCGCCCTGCAGGCCGGCCCAGCTCTGGCGGCTGAAGGTGCGGCCGGGGCGGTGGAAGTTGCCGGTTCCGAGGCCGAAGCCCTGCTCGAGCAGGAACACCGCCTTGAGGCCGTTGCCGAGATCCTCGCTGCCCTTGAAGCCGATCCGATTGCCGGCCAGCCCGCCGTCGCCGAGCGCCCCGGTGAAGGTCTGGTCGCCGGCCTTGCCGTAGCCGAACACGATGTCCGCGATACCGAAGATCGTGACATTGGATTGGGCCCAGGCTGGCAGGGCGATACATCCCGCAAGCGCAGCGGTGATCATCTTGGTCTTCATCAACTTCCTCCTTTGGAAAGGTGTCGGGGTCGGGCTACCTGGCGCGACCTCCGGGGTGGCACAGCAAATTCACTTGATACCCGCGCAACTCACCGACTTCGTAGTGCGGCTTCGTGGAGTCGGCGCAACTGGCCGCGTTGCAGCTTTCCGGTGGCGGTCAATGGCAGGCTGTCGAGCCAATGCACCGAGCGCGGGCGGCGGTGGCTCGGCAGGCCGGCGATCGCC
The DNA here is from genome assembly GCA_020445765.1 of Rhodocyclaceae bacterium. GTDB lineage: Bacteria > Pseudomonadota > Gammaproteobacteria > Burkholderiales > Rhodocyclaceae > Cognatazoarcus. Next base: position 11,829 of record JAGRFY010000096.1, read on the forward strand.
TCGTCCATCCGCTGCCGTGCTTCGGTGCGGGCACCCGGCGCGGATACGGCGAGCACTGCCAGAGCGGTCAGGCCGTCGGCGGCCTCGACGCCGACCGTCGCAACCTGCTGCAGGACCGCGCCGCAGGCTTCCGCGAGGGCCTGCTCGACCCACTGCGTGCTGACCCACTGTCCGGCGATCTTGAGCATGTCGTCGCTGCGCCCGGCGAACACGTAGCGGCCGTCCGGCCGCATCAGAAACAAGTCGCCGGGGCTGAACCAGCCGGCCTCGAAGCCATCCGCCTGGGCCGCCGGGCGGCGCCAGTAGCCGAGCGCGACGGTGCTGTGCCGGAGCTGCAGCCGACGCGGCGATTCGGGGTCGGCGGCGCCGTGCCGCACGCGCACCTCGGTCATCGGCGTAGCCGCCAGCGCCCCGTCGGCCTGGTCGGCGTAGAGCATCAGGCAGAGGGTTTCCGAAGTCCCGTAGCCGCTGATCGGCGCGCTGCCGGTGGTCGAGCGCCAGTGCTCGCGCACGGCCGCCGGCAGGGCTTCGCCGGCCGAGACGAAGTGGCGGATTCCCAATGCCGCCAACTCGTCGGCGACGCCCCCCTGCAACATCTTGTGGTACAGGGTCGGCACGCTGAACAGCAGCGTCGGGCGGTGCCGGCGCGCCACTTCGGCGACGCGCTCGGGAGTCGGCCACTCGCGGTCCAGGATCACCGTCGCGCCGGTCCGCAGGCCGGCGAACAGGCTGTTTCCAAGGGCATAGGCGAAGAACAGCTTGGACGTGGCATAGAGCCGATCCTGCGGGCAAAGCCCGAGAATGCCGACGGCGAACGAATGGGCATGGGTCACGCAGCGGTGCGCATGGACCACGCCCTTGGGTAGGCCGGTGGTCCCCGAGGTGCCGATCCACAACGCCGGCTCATCGGCGTCACGCTCCGCCGGCGGTACGGCCGTCGCACGGGCGACGTGCCGCTGCCATCCGTCGTCACTGCCGGGCGAAGCGACAACGAGCCGGGGCTGCCGCTCGAGTTGCGGCAGGACCTCCTCGATGGCCGCTGCCAGATGGGACTCGCACCACAGCGCAGCCGCCTCGCTCTCGGCCAGGATCGGCATCAGCTCGGCCATCGGCAGGCGGCAGTTCACACCGATCGCCACGCCTCCAGCATGGATCGCACCCAGATAGGCGACGACCCAGTCGATGCTGTCGGGGGCGAACACGATTACCCGCTCGCCATCGCGTATGCCCAGTTCGCGCCACGCCCCGGCGGCCTTCGCGACGGCCTCGCGCAGCTCGCGGTAACTGATCTTCCGTTCGCCGCACTCGATGGCGACGGCCTCGTCCCGACCGCTGCTCAAGAGCAGCGCGGCGGCATTCATGATCATGGTTCACTCCATCCAGTTGACGAGCAACAGGCTCAGGGTGGGAACGAACACCAGCAGCAGGACGCGTGCGCAGTCGGCCAGCAGGAACGGGACGATGCCGCGGAAGGTGACCCCCATCGGGACGTCCCTGGCCAGGCTGTTGATGATGTAGACGTTCATCCCCACGGGCGGCGTGATCAGGCCGATCTCCACCACCATCAGCGCCAGCACGCCGAACCAGATCGCCTTGTCGGTCGCGCCGAGGCCCCAGTAGTCGAGGCCCATGACGATCGGGAAGAAGATCGGCACGGTCAGCAGGATCATCGACAGGCTGTCCATCACGCAGCCGAGCACGACATAGACCAGCAGCATCGACAGCAGCACCAGCAGCGGCGACAGTCCGGAGCCGCCGACCCACTGGGCGAGTTCGACCGGCAACTGCGACAGCGCCAGGAAGACATTGAGAAGATCGGCACCGAGCAGGATCAGAAAGATCATCGCGCTGCCTTCGGCGGTGCCATACAGGCAATCGATCAGTCCGGGCAGCCGCATGCCCTTCAGGGCCGCGATGACGCCGGTGCCGAGCGCGCCGATCGCCGCGGCTTCGGTCGGCGTGAAGATGCCACCGTAGATGCCTCCGATCACCACCGAGAAGATGATCAATACCGGCCACACGCTGACCAGGGCCGCCCACCGGCTCGACCACCCGCGACGTGCGGCCGCCGGCCCCGAACCCGGCTGCAGGCGCACCGTGACGGCAATCGCCAGCGCGTAGCCGAGGGCGGCGATGATTCCGGGCAGGAAGGCCGCGGTGAACAGCTTGGCGATGTTCTGTTCGGTGAGCACCGCGTAGATCACCAGCACGATCGACGGCGGGATCAGGATGCCGAGGGTGCCGCCCGCCGCCAGCGTCGCGGTGGCCAGCGCCGGCGAGTAGTTCAGACGGCGCAGCTCCGGCAGTGCCACCTGCCCCATCGTGGCCGCGGTCGCCAGCGACGAACCGCAGATCGCGCCGAAGCCCGCACAGGCGCAGACGGCCGCCATCGCCACGCCGCCGCGGAAATGACCGATGAAGGATTCCGCCGCCTTGAACAGGGCCTTGGACAGGCCACCGCGGGTGGCGAAATTCCCCATCAGCAGAAACAGCGGCACCACCGACAGGTCGTACACCGAATAGCGTCCGTAGGCGATGCTCTTCAGGTAACTCATCAGCGGCGCCCAGCCGGCCAGCGTCACGTAGCCGGCGGCACCGGTCAGCAGCATGGCGATGCCGATCGGCACCCGCACCGCCAGCAGCGCCATCAGCACGCCGAAATAGGACGCGCCGACCGCTGCGCCGCTCACGACTCGCCTCCGGCGAGATAGCTCCAGGCCGAATGGAGGCCGGTGAGCGAGAGCAGCGCGAAGGACGGAACCATCAGCAGATACACCGACCACACCGGAACGCCGAGCAGCATCGAGGTCTCGCCGGCAGCCCTGATCTCGAGCGTGCCGACCGTCATCTGCCATGCGATCGCCGCCGCACAGGTCGCCAGCAGCAGGGCACCGACGGCGTCGAGCCGACGCTTCGAGCGCGAACACAGGCCGCTGGTGAAGAAGTCCACCAGCACGTGGCTGCGGCGCATCTGGCCGTACGGCAGAAAGCTCGCTACCGCCACCGCGCAACCGAGCTGGACCAGTTCGAAGTCACCCAGCAGGGCGTGGCCGGCCAGCGCGCGGCTGGCCACGCTGGCGACCGTCATCGCCGCGACCGCCAGCAGCGTCAGGCCGCCCGTCAATGCCACGGCGCGGCACAGCCGGAACAGCACGCGGCCGAATCGATCCCTGGGCGCGATCACCTGAATGAGTACGGATTCCGCCACCGTATCTACCTCCCGGGTGCATCGGACGCACGACCCCCTGTCGCCGGCGTCGGCCGGTGACTACGTCCTATCAGTGATTGGATTGGCGCGGGCCCCGCGATCAGGCGCGGGCCGCGGCGCGATCAGTTGCCGTCGTGGGTCTTCAGCAAGGCGCGGGCGCTGTCGAGCAGCGCGGAGCCGTCGTGGCCCTTGCCCGACACCTCCTCGACCCACGACTTGGCCACCCAGTCGGCCGCCTTGCGCCAGTTCTTCAGCTCCGACTCGGGGATGGTGTTGAACTGGTTGCCGCGTTCGATGGCCTTGTTGCGGGCGGCGACCGCCGAATCGTCCCAGATCCTGCCGGCCCGGGCCGAGGCGTCGGCGCCGCCGTTGTCGTCGATGACCTTGCGCAGATCCGGCGGCAGCGACTCGTATCTGGCCCGGTTCATCGCGAAGGCGAAGACCGCCGTGTAGAGGGCGGGCGAGGCCGCATCGGTCTCGCTGTGGAACTTGACGAATTCGTCCACCTTGATCGCCGGAACGACCTCCCACGGCAGCATGGCGCCGTCGATCACCCCTTTCGACAGCGCCTCGGCCACCTGCGGCACCGGCATGCCGACCGGCGTCGCGCCCAGCGCGGCGAGGAACTTGTTGGTCTGGCGGGTCGGCGCGCGCAGCTTCAGGCCGCGAAAGTCGGCGAGCGTCTCGATCGGACCCTTGACCAGATGCAACTGCCCTTCATCGTGCACATGGAACAGGATCGGATGGACATCCTTGAACTCGCTCTCCATGAGCCGATTGGCGTGGACGTACTCCCACAGCGCCCGGCTGCCGCCCTCGGCCGAGTGGGTCATGAACGGCAGCTCGAAGACCTCGACCGCCGGGAAGCGGCCCGCCGAGTAGCCCAGCAGCGTCCACACGATGTCCGCGATGCCGTCGCGCGCCTGGTCGATCAGCTGCGGCGGCGTGCCGCCCAGTTGCATGGCCGGGAATATCTGGCACTTGAGCCTACCGCCCGAGTCGCGCTGAACCTTCTCGCACCAGGGCACGATGAACTTCGCATGGGCGGTCGAACCCGGCGGCAGGAAATGGTGCACCTTCAGCGTCAGTTCCTCGGCCAGGGCCGAGGACGCCAGGCCGGCGCCGATCGCGCACAGCATCCCTGCCATCCACTTGCGTGTCGTCATTGTCATGTCTCCTCCTTGTTGTCACACCCGAAGGCGTGGCCTGTCTGGAATTCCCCGCCGTCTTTGGATCCGGTCGTGGTTTCCTGTCCATCGACAGGGCGAAGTGAGACATGGCGGCGACATGCCGGGGCATGTCGTGCGAGGCGTCTCCTCCTCACTTCCTGCCGAGCAGTGCAATTTTTTGCCGCATGGTGCCCCCAATGGCTTCATAAGGCTATAGAATTTCAGGAATATCGATTATCAGTACATCAAATAATCACGATGGCATTCGATCTGAACCTGCTTCGCGTCGCGATCGCGATCGACGAGGAAGGCAGCGTCAGCCGCGCCGCGCAGCGCCTCGGCGTCAGCCAGCCAGCGACCAGCGCGGCCTTGGCAAGACTGCGCAAGGCGCTGGGTGATCCGCTGTTCATCAAGACCGCCAAGGGCATGGACGGCACGCCGCGCGCGCAGGCGCTGGTGGCCTCGGCGCGCGAAGTGCTGGCGCGGGTGAATCAGGAAATCCTCGCCCCCGCCGAATTCGATCCGACCGCAACCCGCGAGACCTTCACGCTGGCGCTGTCGGACATCGGCGAGATGGTATTTCTGCCGCCGATCCTCGATCACTTCCGCAAGCATGCGCCGCACGCCAGCCTATGTTCGGTCACCGGCACCGCCGAGCGCGTCGAGAAGGAGCTCGAAAGCGGCGCCATCGACCTGGCGGTCGGCTACTTTCCCGATCTGCAGAAGAACAACTTCTACCAGCAGCGCCTGTTCACCCACCACTTCGTATGCCTGCTGCGGGCAGACCATCCCGTTGCCGGCGAGCGCCTGAGCCTCGAGCAGTTCGTGTCACTGGGCCACGCCGTGGTCCACTCCGAAGGCCGCAGCCAGGAACTGTTCGAGCGCCACCTCGAGAGGGCCGGCATCCATCGCCGCATCATGCTCAGGACGCCCCATTTCATGAGCATTCCGATGATCGTCGCGCGCTCCGATCTGGTGGCGACGGTACCCCATGCACTCGGCATACATCTCGGCCAGACCCGGTCTCAGGTCCGGATCGTCACACCGCAGTTCGACACGCCGCGCTTCGACCTGCGCCAGCACTGGCACCGGAAGTTCCACCACGACCCGAAAATCGCGTGGATGCGTGGGGTCATCTCGGAACTCTTCAACGACCAGCGCGACGAATGGCGCGACGGCGACCATTACCTGCCCGGCTGAGACGCCAGGCCGCATTCGCCTGCCACAGCATCGGCTCGGTGCGGCGGTTGGCAGCGGATGTCGGCGGAATCGTGGCGCGCGCCCTACCCGCGCACGACCCCGTCCGATCGCCTCTACCAGTCAATCGCCGGCCAGCCAACTGGCCGCGCGCTTGTCGAGAAATGCGCTCAGGCCTTCCCGTGCTTCCGGCGTCGCCCGCAGCCCCGCGATGCGCCGCGCCGTGTCCTCGACGAGGGCCGGGCCGATGGACTCCGGCGTCACCGCGACGATCAGTGACTTGGCGGCGGCCTGGGCCTTCGGCCCGCCTTCCAGCAGCGCGGCGACGATGCCGTCGAAACGCGCATCGAGGTCGGCCTCGTCGCTCGCCAGTTCGTGAACCAGCCCGAGCGTCGTCGCGCGCTCGGCGGAGATCCGCTCCGCGCTCTGGAAATAGCGCCCGGCCTGGCGCGGGCCGATCGCACGGATGACGTAGGGGCTGATCGCCGACGGGATGATGCCGAACTTGACCTCGGATGTCGCGAACACCGCCCGCCCGGCCGCGATGCAGATATCGCAGGCGGCGGCGAGGCCGGTGCCGCCGCCCAGGGCGGCACCGTGCACGCGGGCGATGGTCGGGCGCGGCAGCTGGGCCAGTTTCAGCAGCATGCCGGCGAGCCGGCGAGCGTCGGCCAGGTTCTCGGCCTCGGTATAGCCGGCGGCCTCCTTCATCCAATTGAGATCGGCCCCGGCCGAAAAGCTCTTGCCGCGGCCGCCGAGCACGACGACACGCACCGCGTCGTCGTCGGCCAGCAGCTCCCAGGCCTGATCCAGTTCCTGGATCAGGGTCGCGTTGAACGCGTTGTGCACCTGTGGGCGATTCATCCAGACGTGGGCCACCGGGCCCCGTCGCTCGATTTCGATGGTCTCGAACATGGCTTTCAGATTCCAGGCAATGCGACGCACGGATCAGCCCGCCAGCGGTCGGCCGGCGAGACGGCGGCGTTGCAGCCACGGCGACGTGCGATAGCGGGCCTCGCCGTAGTGGGCGTGCAGATTGGCCAGCACCGTCGCCACGCACTCGACGCCGATCTCGTCGGCCCATGCCAGCGGGCCCTTCGGATAGTTGGTGCCGCGCTGCATCGCAAGATCCACGTCGCGAGGCGTCGCGACGCCGTACAGCACCGCGTCCGCGCCCTCGTTGGCGAGCATCGCGACGGTGCGCATGGCCAGCAGGCCGGCGACGTCGTCGAGCGGCAAGACCTGAAGCCCCGCCGCCTGCAGGGCCCCGACTGCGGCCTGCCAGGCAGCCTCGGAGGCGCGGTCGCTGCGTGCCGCGGCGATGGTGTCGGCGGTCGCGAAGTCCTTGACCAGATCGAACAGCACCAGATTGTCGTGACCCTCGTCGACGCTGCGGCGGGTCGCGCTGCGGCCGTCGGTCAGCGCCAGGCGGGCCGATCCGACCTGCAGACAGGGTGAACAGCACGCATCGCCATCACCGGCATCGATCGCGACACCGGCCGCCGCCAGCCGGTCCACCAGAGGTGCGAACAGCCCGGGCGTGCCACACACCGTCACCGACCTCGGCGCCTGCGCTGCCGGCGCATAGTCGGGCAGCGGCCGCTCTGCACCCTCGCCGTAGCGGTAGAAGCCCTGCCCGCTCTTGCGTCCGAGCCGCCCCGCCAGCACCAGCTCCTGCTGGATCAGCGACGGGATGAAACGGTCATCCGCATGATAGGCATCGAACACCGAGCAGGTGACGGCGTAGTTGACGTCGTGGCCGATCAGGTCGGTGAGCTCGAACGGCCCCATCGGAAAACCGGCGCCATCACGCATCACGGCATCGAGGCTGGCCGGACTGGCGGCGCCTTCGCCGAGCACCTTGAGGCCCTCGGCATAGAACGGGCGTGCCACCCGATTGACGATGAAGCCGGGGGTCGAGCGTGCATGGACGGGGTCCTTGCCCCAGGCGGCGGCGGTGTCGTAGAGGGTCTCGGCGACCGACTTCGAAGTCGCCAGGCCAGAGACGATCTCGACCAGCCGCATGCGCGGCGCCGGATTGAAGAAATGCAGGCCCGCGAGCCGCTCGGGCGCCTCGAGCGCGGCACCGATCGCGGTGATCGACAGCGACGAGGTATTGCTCGCCAGAATGGCATCGGGCGCGATGCGTTCGAGCTGGGCGAACAACGTCTGCTTGACGTCGAGGTTCTCGACGATGGCCTCGATGATCAGCGCTGCGTCCGCCAGGCCTTCGAGCGCAGTGGCCGGCACGATCCGCGCGAGCACCGCATCGCGCTCGCCGGCGTCGAGCCTGCCCTTCGAGACCAGGAAGTCCAGGTCGCGGCCGATCCCGCCGATGCCGCGCTCGATCGCCTCGGCATTCATGTCGAACAGCAACACGGGGTGGCCGGCCCGCGCCGCGACGTGGGCGATGCCGCTGCCCATGGCGCCGGCGCCGATCACGGCGACGGTCTCGGAGCGAATCAGGGAAGTCATCGAATCAGTCCATCCATGTCATTGTCCGGTAAATCGCGGCGCGCGCTTTTCGCCGAAGGCCGCCACCCCTTCCCGGTAATCCTCGGAGCGACCCAGTTCGCGCATGTAGTCGCGCTCCAGATCGAGCTGGGTCTCGAAGTCGTTGTTGATGCTGGCCCACAGCGCCTGCTTGGTGCGCGCGTAACCGCGGGTCGGTCCGGCAGCGAGACGCTGCGCCACCTCACTGACGGTCGGCATCAGCGCGTCGTCGTCGACGCACTGCCAGATCAGCCCCCAGTCGGCGGCCTGTTCGGCACCGAGGCGCTCGCCGAACAGCGCGAGCCCCATCGCCCGGGCCGAGCCCACCAAGCGTGGCAGGATCCAGCTGCCGCCGGTGTCCGGCACCAGGCCGAGCTTCGAGAAGGCCTGGATGAAGCTCGCCGAGCGTGCCGCAAAGACCACATCGCAGGCCAGCGCGAGGCTGGCGCCAGCGCCGGCGGCAACGCCGTTGACCGCTGCGATCACCGGCATCTCGAGGGTGCGCAGGGCCAGCACCAGCGGCTTGTAGTTGTCTTCGATCGAGGCGCCGAGATCCGGCGGCGAACCGTCTGCCGCGGGCTTGCGGTCGGCCAGATCCTGGCCGGCGCAAAAGCCGCGCCCGGCGCCGGTCAGCACCAGCACGCGCACGCTGCCGTCTGCCCGCCCGGCCCGCACCTGCGCCAGCGCCTCACGCAACTCGGCGTGCATCTGCCGGGTGAAGGCGTTGAGGCGCTCCGGGCGGCACAGGGTGATCGTCGCGACCGCCTCGCTCACTTCGAGGCGCACGGTCTCGAACCCGCCGTTCATGAGCCGCTACTCCGGGTTGTAGGCGATGAAGCCGGACTTGGGCGTACCGCACTCAGGGCAGACCCAGTCGTCCGGGATGT
>JAGRFY010000097.1:0-856 GCA_020445765.1 Rhodocyclaceae bacterium
TTTAGAACATGAGCTGGTCATTGTCTTCGGGTACGTACTTCTGGCCTTCCTGGTTCCGGATGCCGTACTGGCGGTATGTGTCTTCCTTCCCGAAGGTGCGGCTCTCGTCGGGCACGATCGGCACGATGTGGCGGCCGATCTGCTTGTCCTTGAGCAGGGTGTTCATGATGCGCACGATCGCCATCGTCGTGGACAGTTCGCGGCCTTCGCCGGAGGCCTTGAGCAAGGCGGCAAAACTGTCCAGCGCCGGCACCGTCAGGGCGTCGGCCTTCTGGCGTCGGCTCGGCAGGAAGCCACCGAGCGACATGCGGCGCTCGCGCATGTACTTGTACTCCGGCGAATCCTCCGGGAACTTCAGGTACGGCAGCTTCTCGACCTGATCGTCCGGCACCGGCAGGCCGAAGCGGTCGCGGAAACGCTTGATCGACTCGACGTCGAGCTTCTTCTGCTGGTGGGAGATGTTCATCGCCTCGCCCGACTGGCCCATGCCGAAGCCCTTGATGGTCTTGGCCAGGATCAGGGTCGGCTGACCCTTGTGGTTTACGGCAGCGTTGTAGGCGGCAAAGATCTTGAAGATGTCGTGTCCGCCGCGGTTGAGCTGCCAGACCTCGTCGTCGGTCCAGTCGGCGACCAGCGCCTTCAATTCGGGCGTGTTGAAGAAGTTTTCGCGGACATAGGCGCCGTCCTTGGCCTTGAAGGTCTGGTATTCGCCGTCGACCAGTTCCATCATGCGCTTCTTCATGATGCCCTTCTTGTCGCGCTCGAACAGGGCGTCCCAGTGGGTGCCCCAGATCAGCTTGATGACGTTCCAGCCGGCGCCGCGGAACTCGGCCTCGAGTTCCTGGATGATCTTGCC
>JAGRFY010000097.1:882-27138 GCA_020445765.1 Rhodocyclaceae bacterium
TTGCAGTTGATGACGAAGATCAGGTTGTCGAGCTTCTCGCGGGCGGCCATGCCGATGGCGCCCAGGCTCTCGACCTCGTCGGTCTCACCGTCGCCGAGGAAGGCCCAGACCTTGCGCTGTTCGGCCTTGCCTGCGTCGATCATGCCGCGACTGGCGAGATACTTCATGAAGCGCGCGGAGTAGATCGCACACAGCGGACCGAGACCCATCGACACCGTCGGGAATTGCCAGAAGTCCGGCATCAGCCACGGGTGCGGATAGGACGAGATGCCCTTGCCGTCGACTTCCTGGCGGAAGCTGTCCATCTGCTCGTCGGTCAGCCGGCCGAGCATGTAGGCGCGCGAATAGACACCGGGCACCGAGTGACCCTGGAAGTAGATCAGATCGCCACCGGTGTCGTGATCCTTGGCCTTCCAGAAATGCGAGAAGCCGACATCGTAGAGGGCCGCCGACGAGGCGAACGAGGCGATGTGGCCGCCGACGTTGGTGTGCTTGTTGGCGCGCACCACCATCGCCATGGCGTTCCAGCGGATGTAGGAGTGCAGCTTGATCTCCATGTCCGCGTCGCCGGGGTAGCGGGGCTGCTTCGATACCGGAATGGTGTTGATGTACTGGGTGGTGGCGGAGTAGGGAATGTCGATGCCCTCCTCGCGCCCTTCCTCGATCAGCTTCTCGATCAGGAAGTGCGCCCGCTCCAGTCCCTCGTTGGCAATGACACCTTCAAGTGCTTCGACCCATTCCCGGGTCTCCTGGGCATCTGAGTCGGGCGTCGTCTGGACGTTCTGATTGCTGCTCATGCTCTCTCTCTCCTTTGGACGATTCGGCTTCGATCCTCGCTGGCGGCCGTAGACGACGGCCGCGCCAGCATGGGTGAACAATAAGTGATGCGCGCGCATTCTGCAATGTAAAAATGCATTCCACAATACGGAATAACCACAATTCCGGCCTGCGACTGACGACGTCGTTCGGACCCCGTGGCGGCGCCGCAGCTGCAGCGCCGGACTGCGAAGTCCGCACGGGCCCGGCACGCGTAGGCGACTGCGCGCACAGACCTGCAGGGCGCTCTGGCGGCGCCTGGATGGGGAAAAGGACCGGGGCGAGGAGGATGCGGGAGGGAGAGTGGTCCCCGGTCGGGCAGCGGTCGGCGGGAGGAATCTATCTGCGAGACGCTCTTCGGCGGTCGTCCTCGTAGGCAAACACCACGCGGCCGTGTTCGATCCGGCCGACGAAGGGGATGTGATCGCCCTTGATCGCCTCGTGATCGGAATACGTGAATGGCAGGTAATAGTCCATGACCACCCCTTCGACCTTTCGGTGAAGGTTCTCGAGGGCCTCCCGGATCGCGTGACCCTCTGTATTGCCGGCCTGGCGGATCGCGGCGGCCAGCAGCAGCAGCGAATCATACCCTTGTGCCGCGGCCGGCGGCACCGGAATCCGCTCATTCCCGGTAACCTGGCGGTAGCGTTCGAGAAAGCTGCGGATGCGCTCCGACACCGGCTCCGCGATGAAGGTCTGGGGCATTCTCGCGCCTTCCGCATTGGGTCCGGCGTTGTCGATGAAATTGGACATCGACAGGGTCCAGCTACCGACCATGCGTACGTCCCAGTCGAGGGCGACACGGCCATTGGCGATGTGGGCGAGTTCCGGGCCGATGCCATAGGTCAGCAGCACCTCGGCACCCGCGGCACGCGCGCGCCGCAGTTGGGGGGTCATGTCCACGTCGCCGATGTCGAAACGTTCCACCAGCACCGGCTTGATGTTGCGCCGGGCCAGCGCCCGCTGCAGATCGTCGCGGCCGAGATGGCCGTAGTTGGTACTGTCGTGGAAGATCGCGACCCGCCGGAAGCCGCTGCGGTCCACCGCCTCCTGGACGATCATCTCGGCCTGCAGCGTATCGTTCGCCGAGACCCGGAAGACGTAGTTGTGGGGATACTGGGGTGGCGTGAACTGCTTGGTCACCAGCGAACCGGTCGCCACCGAGGTGATCACCGGTATTCGCGCCTGCTGGTAGAAGCTCTGGCTCGCCAGCGCGACGCCGGTATTGACGATGCCTACGGCTGCGACCACCCGGTCGTCGCGGATCAGCTCCTGCGCGATGCGCGCGCCCAGCTCGTTGCGTGCCTCGTCGTCGCGCTCGACCAACTCGATCGGTCGCCCGAGCACGCCGCCGTCGGCGTTGATCTCGCTTGCCGCGATGCGGATGCCGTTCAGCATCGCCAGCCCCATTGGGCTGGAGCCACCCGTGAATGGACCCGATGCGCCGATGCGAATCGGTTCCTCCGCCATTGCCGAAGCCTGAACGAGCAACGACAACAGCAGCGCGAACGCGTGTGTCACGTGTTCTCCCTCGGAATCTTCTTGTGTTTTCCGGCATAACCCTAAGGCCGCCCATCGGTGCCTTGTATCGGGTGAAACCCGCATTGCGATCGTTTCCGACGGGGAACCGTCCGGTTAGGGAAAGACCCGATGCCGGTGCAGGCAGCGGCGGTGAACAATGCCGGGACCCTTCCGAACCGGACCCGTCTTCGATGATCGAGCGCGGCGCCGAACTCCGCCACGGCGGTTTCGGCTGGCACTGGACGCTGCCCTACCTGGCCGTCGCCTTGTTCGCGGTCAGCATGTTGCTGCTCGTCTGGTTCATGCAGGTCCGCGAAGGCGAGGTCGAGCGCAATGCCCTGGCCCGCGACGTGCAATGGGCCGAGCAGACGATGCGCCTGCACATGGCTGGCACCGAGGAGCATCTCGGCAAGCTGTCACGCGAACTGGCAGCGGGCACGCTCGATGCCGACAGTTTTCAGGTCAGTGCCACCCAGCACATCGCCAACAACCCGGAACTGGTCAATATCGTCTGGGTCGGCGCCGATGAACTGGTGCGCTGGACGGCACCGTTCGACACCACCGACTGGCTGGTCGGCGATCCGCTCGGCGCGGAGCAGGCCACCGCCTTCTACCGCGCCCGCGAACTCGGCCGGCCGGTCTATGGCGCCGCCTGGATCGACGATCACGGCGTCGCCGCGCTCGAACTCCACGTGCCGTCGTACCGTGGCGGTACCTTTCTCGGCGCGATGATCGCGGTCTATTCGATCGAGCGCATGGCGCGACACCTGATTCCGAGCTGGTTCGGCGAGAAATACCGGATCAGCTTCGCCGCCGCCGACGGCACCGAACTGGCTGCCAACTCCGGCGGCAAGCCGGTCGACGAGGCGCTGAGCTATACCGTGCGCCTCGAACCGCCCGGCAACGGCTTGATGATGCGGGTCACCGCCTTTCGCGGCGCCCACCAGCTTCCGCGTGCGGTGCCGGCGATCCTGATCGTCGGTCTGTCGACCATCGTGCTGTGGAGTCTGTGGTCGCTGCGTGCCCACATCCAGCGCCGCGTTCGGGTCGAGAAGGAACGGGACCGACTGTTCAACCTGTCGCTCGACATGCTCTGCATCATGAGTGCGGAGGGTGTCTTCCGGCGATGCAATCCGGCCTTCGAATCGGTGCTCGGCTTCACCCCCGAACAGGTACCGGGGCGCGCGCTGCTCGATTTCGTGCATAGCGGTGACATCGTGGCCACCGTCGAACAGCTGCGGCGGCTGTCGGCCGGCGAGCCGGTCGGCTTCGAGTGTCGCTGCCGCTGCGCCGACGGGCGCTACAAGTGGTTGATGTGGAGCGTCAATCCGGTGCGCGAAGAACGCCTGCTGTATGCCGTCGCGCATGACATCACCGGCCGCAAGGACGCCGAGAACGCACTGGTGGCCGAGTACGCATTCCGCAAGTCGATGGAAGAATCACTGGTCACCGGCATGCGTGCGATCGACATGTCCGGACGCATCATCTACGTCAATCCGGCCTTCTGCCGGATGGTTGGCTGGAGCGCCGACGAGCTGGTCGGCCAGGTGCCGCCGTTCCCGTACTGGCCGGCCGAGGAACTCGAAACCTGGATGAAGAACCTCGAGCTGACGCTGTCGGGCCGTGCGCCGACATCCGGCTTCGAACTGCGCATCCAGCGCAAGTCCGGCGAGCGGGTGGACGTGCGGGTGTACATCTCGCCGCTGATCGACAGCCAGGGCGTGCAGTCGGGGTGGATGGCCTCGGTCAATGACATCACCGAACCGAAGCGCATCCGCGCCGCGCTGGAGGCCGCCCACGAGCGTTTCGAAGCGGTGCTCGACGGCCTCAGCGCGGCGGTCTTCGTCGCCTCGGCGGCGACCGACGAGATCCTTTACGCCAACCATGCGTTCAAGGCCCTGCACGGATTCGACGCGGTCGGAAAGGTGGTCGATGCCGGTGCGGTGGTGCAGCCCGAGCGAGGCGACTACGAGATCGATCCGCGCCGCCTCGGCGCTGCCGACGTGCCCTGCGAGCTGTTCGACGGCGAGTTGCAGCACGCGCTCTCAGGGCGCTGGTACCACGTTCGCGAGCGCGCCACGCGATGGGTGGACGGACGCGTCGTGCGCATGGCGATCGCCACCGACATCACCGACCGCAAGCGGGTCGAGGAGGCCGAGCGCCAGCAGAAGGATCGCCTGCATCGCACTGCCCGGCTGATCACGATGGGCGAGATGGCCTCGACCCTGGCCCACGAGTTGAACCAGCCGCTGGGCGCGATCTCGAACTATGCCAACGGCTGCGTCAAGCGGCTCCAGTCCGACGACTTCCGGCGCGAGGAACTGCTGGCGGCGATGCAGAAGGCGAGCTTCCAGGCCGAGCGCGCCGGCAAGATCATTCGGCGGATCCGGGAGTTCGTGCGCAAGAGTGAGCCGCGTCGCGCTGCGGTCGATCTCGAGGAGGTGATCGAGGACGCCGTCAGCTTCGCCGAGATCGATGCCGGCCGCGCCGGGGTCAAGGTGCGCTCGGAGATCGAACCCGGACTGGGGCCGGTATCGGCCGATCGCATCATGATCGAGCAGGTGGTGCTCAACCTGGTGCGCAACGGCATCGACGCGATGGCCGGCGCCGGCAACCGGGCCAATGCACTGGTGGTGCGCGCCCGTCGGGTCGACGATCGCTCGGCCGAGGTGGCAGTGGTCGATCGCGGAACCGGCATCCCGGCCGCCGAGCGCGCGCGCCTGTTCACGCCCTTCTTCACGACCAAGCCGGACGGCATGGGCATGGGTCTCAACATCTGCCGTTCGATCATCGAGTTCCACCAGGGGCGACTATGGGAGGAGCCCAATCCGGAAGGCGGTACCATCTTCCGCTTCACCCTGCCGTTGGAGAGCCACCGTGAATCCGTCGCACAGCGTGCCTGACCAGATCGTCTATATCGTCGATGACGACGACGCGCTGCGTGATTCGCTCGCCTGGCTGCTCGATTCGGCCGGCTATGCCAGCGAGAGCTTCGCGTCGGCCGAGGCCTTCCTCGGGGTGTACGACGAGGGCATGGCCGGCTGCCTGCTGCTCGACGTGCGGATGCCGGGCATGAGCGGGCTCGAACTCTACGAGGAACTGTGCAACCGTCACGCGACCTTGCCGGTGGTGTTCATCACCGGCCACGGCGACGTGCCGATGGCGGTGGCGGCGCTGAAGCGGGGCGCTGCCGACTTCATCGAGAAGCCGTTCAACGACGAGGCCATGCTCCGTTTGGTCGAGCAGTGTCTGGCCAACGAGCGCGAGCACCGCAGTCGCCGGCGCCAGGATGCCGAGGTGGCGCGCCGCTTCGACCAACTGACCCAGCGCGAGCGCGAAGTGCTCGACCTGATCATCGCCGGCAAGCTCAACAAGCAGATCGCCGACGTGCTCGGCATCAGCATCAAGACCGTCGAAGTGCACCGCGCGCGGGTGATGGAGAAGATGCGGGCGTCGTCGCTCGCTGAACTGGTACAGAACGTGCTCGCCTGCGATTCGGTCGGCGCCATCCGTCGCTAGCGCGCGGCTTGCCCGTTGCGGCGCCCCGGCGGGCCGTTATCAGCGGCGGCGCCCTGGTATAGAATCGCGGGTTTTTGCAAGCTGGGGCCTTCGCGATGACGGCAAGAATCCTCGATGGCAACGCCCTCTCTGCCAAGCTCCGCGGCGAACTGGCGACACAGGCGGCCGAACTCGCAGCCCGCGGCGCGCAGCCCGGGCTGGCGGTGATCCTGGTCGGCGACAATGCCGCTTCGGCGGTCTATGTGCGCAACAAGGTCGCGGCCTGCGAAAAAGCCGGCATCCGTTCGCTGAAGTTCGATTACCCGCAGGATGCACGACCAGCGGCGGTGCTGGCGAAGATCGCCGAACTGAACGCCGATCCGGCCGTCCATGGCATCCTCGTGCAACTGCCGCTGCCGCCCCAGTTCGACGAAAAGGCGGTGCTCGAGGCGATCAGCGTCGACAAGGACGTGGACGGTTTCCACGCCGAGAACGTCGGACGTCTGTCCCAGGGCCAGCCGGCCTTCTTCCCATGCACGCCCCATGGCGTCATGAAGATCCTCGAATATGGCGACATCCCGGTAACCGGCTCCGACGCCGTCGTCGTCGGCCGATCGAACATCGTCGGCAAGCCGATGGCGATGCTGCTGACCCAGGCCGGGGCGACCGTCACGGTGTGCCATTCGAAGACCCGCGATCTCGCCGCCCATACCCGGCGCGCAGACATCCTGGTGGTGGCGATGGGGCGGGCGCTGGCGATCGGGGCGGAGATGATCAAGCCCGGTGCGACGGTCATCGACGTCGGCATGAACCGCTTCCCCGACGGGCATCCCAAGGCCGGCAAGCTGTGCGGCGACGTCGACTTCGACGCGGCGAAGGCGGTGGCCGGTGCGATCACGCCGGTGCCGGGCGGCGTTGGCCCGATGACCATCACGATGCTGCTCGCCAACACCGTCGAGTCCGCTCGCCGGGCGGCCGCAGGAGGGCGCTGAAATGAGCACCGATGCCATCGTCGGCGTGATCATGGGTTCGAATTCCGACTGGCCGACGATGCAGGCGGCCGCGAAGGTGCTCGAGGAGTTCGGCGTGCCCTTCGAGGCCCGCGTGGTCTCCGCCCACCGCACGCCGGACCTGATGTTCAAGTACGCCGAACAGGCGCGTGGCCGGGGCCTCAAGGCGATCATCGCAGGCGCCGGCGGCGCGGCCCACCTGCCCGGCATGGTGGCCGCGAAGACCACCTTGCCGGTGCTCGGTGTGCCGGTGCAATCGCGGGCCCTGTCCGGCCAGGATTCGCTGCTGTCGATCGTGCAGATGCCCAAGGGCGTGCCGGTGGCCACCTTCGCCATCGGCGAGGCCGGCGCCGCCAATGCCGCCTTGTTCGCGGTCTCGCTGCTGGCCAACGAGGACGCGGCACTGGCGCGGAAGCTGGAGGAATTCCGCGCCCGCCAGCGCGACAGCGTCATCAACATGACGCTGGACTGAGCGTGGCGACGATCCTGCCGCCCGCGGTGCTCGGCATGCTCGGTGGCGGCCAGCTTGGCCGCTTCTTCGTCGCTGCCGCCCACGAGATGGGCTACCGCGTGTGGGTGCTCGACCCCGATCCCAACAGCCCGGCCGGCCGCCTCGCCGACCGGCATCTGGTGACCGCCTACGACGACTACGCCGCCCTCGACCAGATCGCCGCCGAGTGCGCTGCGGTCAGCACCGAATTCGAAAACGTGCCGGCGGAGGCGCTCGAATACCTTGCCAAGTTCGTGCCGGTGCGCCCGTCGGCAAAGGCGGTGGCGGTATGCCAGAACCGGATCGCCGAGAAGACCTTCATGCAGTCGCACGACATTCCGCACGGACCGTTTGCGGTGATTCGAGCCGACCAGGACATCGCGGCGGCGGAAGACGGGCTGTTCCCGGCGGTGCTGAAGGTGGCCCGCTTCGGCTACGACGGCAAGGGCCAGGCGCGTGTTGCCAGCCGGGAAGAGGCACTTCACGCTTTTCACGCGTTCGACGGCGAGCCCTGCGTGCTGGAGAAGCTGCTGGCGCTCGACAGTGAATTGTCGGTGGTGCTGGCACGCGACGCCGACGGCCGGATCAGGGCCTTCGAGCCCGGCGAGAACCGCCACCGCGGCGGCATCCTGGATGTCACGATCGCGCCGGCCCGAGTCGAGTCGAGCCTCCGCGAGCAGGCCTGCGGGATCGCCGAGCGCATCGCGCAGTCGCTCGACTACGTCGGGACGCTGGGCGTCGAATTCTTCGTCAGTGGCGGCGCCCTGTTCGCCAACGAGATGGCGCCACGACCGCACAACAGCGGCCACCACACGATCGATGCCTGCGTCACCAGCCAGTACGAACAGCAAGTGCGGGCGCTCGCCGGGCTGCCGCTGGGCGAGCCGCGCATGCACAGCCGCGCGGTGATGGTCAATCTGCTCGGCGAACTGTGGTTCGACGGTGGCGACCACCATCGACCCCAGCGCGAACCGGACTGGTCGGCGGTGCATCGCGAGCCCGGCGCACGCCTGCATCTGTACGGCAAGCACCATGCCCGGCAGGGGCGCAAGATGGGGCATTTCACCGTCATCGGCGACGATGCGGCGGCCGTGCTCGAAGTCGCGATGCGGGCCAGGGCAGCGATCGGCATCGACGATGGCGATCATTGAACCGTCCGTCGAGGCGATTTCCCGGGCAGTCGACCTGCTGCGCGCCGGCGGCCTCGTCGGCATGCCCACCGAGACCGTCTATGGGCTGGCGGCCGATGCCGCCAACGACGCCGCGGTCGCCGACATCTTTCGCGCCAAGGGCCGGCCGGCCGACCACCCGCTGATTGTCCACCTCGGGGACCCGGAGCAATTGCTCGTGTGGACCGCGGCCGTGCCGAAGGATGCGATCGCGCTGGCCCGGGCGTTCTGGCCCGGACCCCTGACGATGATCCTGCCGAAGGCCGAAGACGTCAGCGAACTGGTCACCGGCGGCCAGGCCACGATCGGCCTGCGCATGCCCGATCACCCGGTCGCGCTGGCCCTGCTGCGCGCCTTCGGTGGCGGTCTCGCGGCGCCGTCGGCCAATCGCTTCGGGCGCATCAGCCCGACCACCGCCGCCCACGTCGAGGCCGAGCTGGGCGAGGCGGTACCGATCGTGCTCGACGGTGGCGATTGCCAGGTCGGCATCGAGTCGACGATCCTCGACCTGTCGGGTACCACGCCGACGATCCTGCGTCCCGGCGCGATTTCCGCCGAGTCGATCGCCGCAGTCATCGGGCGCCGGCCGCGGCAGCGTGAAGAGCTTTCCGCCGGCGCGGACACGCCAAGGGTCTCCGGAGCACTGCCGGCCCATTACGCGCCGGCCACGGCGATGCAACTGCTGCCGCTGCCCGCACTGCTGGACGCCCTCGCCGACAACTGCGGCCAGGGCGTGGCGGTGCTCGCCCGCGCGTCGATGCCCGCAGATTTCGCCGGCATCTGGCTGCATGCCCCGCGAAGTGCCGAGGCCTATGCCCGCGCGCTCTACGCCGACCTGCGTGCCCTCGACGCCGCCGCCTGTGCCCGCATCCTGGTCGAGACTCCGCCTGCCGACGACGCCTGGCGGGCGATCCGCGACCGCCTCGAACGGGCGGCACTGGGCGCCGGCGGGCGCGAATCGACTTGAACGCGCGTGGGACTTTCCTCCCCCGCGATCACTCGCTATAATTCGCGCCCTCGGGGCCGATAGCTCAGCTGGGAGAGCGCTGCGTTCGCAATGCAGAGGTCGGGAGTTCGATCCTCCTTCGGTCCACCAATCACTCGTCTAGCGACGTCCAGGAAAGGCCAGAATCCGCTGAATTTAAAGGGATTCTGGCCTTTTTTGCGTCTTCGAGCGGCTAGCGAGATTGCTGGCCAGCCAGTGGTTTTTGGGGGTAACTTTGGGGGTAACTCCCATCCTCTGTCGAGGTGTTACCCCCAATGGCACTCAGCGACACAGCGATCCGCGCACTGAAGTCCGTCGAGCGAAACCTGAAAGTTGCCGATGGACAGGGACTTTTTCTTCTTGTCACGCCTTCCGGCGGGCGCTGGTGGCGCCTCAAGTACCGCTTCGACGGCAAGGAGAAACTGCTGTCCCTGGGAACCTACCCTGATGTAGGCCTAAAGGCGGCGCGTGAGCAACGCGATGAAGCAAGGCGACTGCTCGCAAGTGGCATCGATCCAGCAGAGAACCGCAAGATTCAGAAGTCCGCGAGGGCCTTGCGCGCGGCCAACAGCTTCGAGGTAATAGCTCGGGAGTGGTTTGCCAAGTACTCGCCAAATTGGGCAGAGACTCATTCGACGAAGATCATTCGTAGGCTTGAGAACGACCTTTTCCCATGGCTAGGGGCGAGGTCCATTGGCGAAATTTCAGCGCCCGAAGTCTTGGCCTGCCTGAGGCGAGTCGAGGACCGCGGGGCGCTCGAGACTGCGCATCGAGCTCTGCAGAATTGTGGCCAGATCTTCAGGTATGCGATTGCGACTGGTAGGGCCGAAAGAGATCCGGCCGCTGACTTGCGTGGCGCACTACCTCCGGCGAGGCCAGGGCATTTCGCTGCATTGACCGAGCCGGGCGACGTTGGGGCGCTTCTTAGGGCAATGGAAGCCGTAAGTGCAGGCTTTGTGGTGAAGTGCGCGTTGCGGCTCGCTCCATTGCTGTTTGTGCGTCCAGGGGAGCTAAGAACCGCGGAGTGGTCGCAGTTCGATCTGGAGAAGGCGGAATGGCGTTACTTCGTTACGAAAACGAAGACCGAGCATCTCGTGCCGCTAGCTTCCCAGGCGCTGGCCATTCTCCGCGAAATCGAACCACTGACCGGCGAAGGTCGCTTTGTGTTCCCTGGCGCGAGAACTAATGGAAAACCGATGAGTAGCGGAGCGATCAATGTTGCGCTGCGAAGGGCTGGATACGCTACTAGGGATCAGCAGACCGGACATGGCTTTCGTGCGATGGCGCGAACCCTTCTTCATCAGGAGCTTGGCGTTGCGCCTGAGGTCATCGAGCATCAGCTTGCGCACCGCGTTCCCGACGCCCTTGGTTCGGCCTATAACAGAACTAAGTTTCTAAAGGAAAGGCGCTCGATGATGCAGATTTGGGCCGACTACCTGGATCGACTTCGAGACGAGGTTGCGGAGACCGAATGACGAGATTCTGACGCTCGGTCTTCAACACAGCCGGCAAAGTTGCGCCGGGACTCGCGGCAAGATTGGTCGGTCGACTGCGAGTTCAATCGTTGCCTGAGCGGGTATCCATGTTCAGAGCCTGAAAACCAGTCGATTCCACCTGCAATCACGCCATGCCAACACTCTCCGATCTGCCGCCCCAGGAAGTTCAGTCCGACAATGAGGACTTACGGGCGCATCTTCGCGGCACGTTGCCGGCAAAGCGACTTGAGGAGAACCTGCTAGTCGCGACGTGGAATCTTCGCAGCTTCGCGTCGCTTACGCGGGAATGGACGGCCGGTGAAAGTGCATCGCCCAAGCGAGATCTTCGAGGATTGCTGGCGATAGGAGAGATCCTCCGGAGCTTTGACGTGATTGCGATCCAGGAGGTCAAAGGCGATCTTCGCGCATTGCGCGACCTGATACGTTGGCTCGGTCCAAACTGGGCGTTTCTGATGACCGATGTAAGTGGCAACGCCGAACGCATGGCCTTCCTGTTCGATCGTCGGCGCGTAGAACTCTCCGGTCTTGCATGTGAGTTGGTCGTTCCCCCCGAGTGGCTTGAAGATCGATCATCCGGAGCTCTGAATAGACAGTTCGCGCGGACTCCCTACGCAGTCAGTTTCCGGAGCGAGCAGTCGACGTTCGTGCTCGTGACCTTGCACGTGCTTTGGGGTGAGGATCCCACGGATCGCGTCCTTGAGTTGCTGGGTATCGCCCGTTGGCTGCGCGATTGGGCAGAACGCACGAACAGCTGGGATCAGAATCTCATTGCGCTGGGGGACTTCAACATCGACCGCAAGGACGATCCGTTGTGGCAGGCATTCACTTCGACTGGGCTGAAGTCGCCGGATGACCTGGATTCCGTGCCGCGGACGATTTTTTCTGGGTCTGATCAATCGGAATCTCCGAAGTTCTACGACCAGATTGCCTGGTTCGCGAACGAACAGGGTGAGCCGCTGCTTGACATGCGCTACGCGCGATCGGGCTACGTGGATTTCCTTCCATTCGTCTACAGGGGGCTGGGGCTTACTAGAAGGGCAATTTCGTATAGGGTCTCGGATCACTACCCCCTGTGGGTGGAGTTCTCCCTTTAGCTGCTGAAGGCGAGGCTGGCCCTGAAAGTGGTGCGCCGCATGGCCTATTCCCAGGAATGGGTTTCAGGGGTGATGCTAAACGCAAGATTGGTGCAACCGGCAGGGCCGGCCTCGCCGCTACAGGGCGCGGCAGTATGAAAAATGGGCCCGAGCAGCCCAGCGTCTATGACATCATGCTTGTGCAGAACGCCGATGGCGCCTAGTCTATGGTCCGATTCGCAGGTCGCCAGCGGGGTCTGATGGAACGGCCCGCCAGAGGTCCCAAATGTGCCCCGACGGCACGCCCGGCGATGACCCTACAACCGACCTTGTCGCAGGCGACGACAGTTCTCCGCCTCGCGACGGGTCACGACATGTCCTCCTGTCACCATCGGGACGTGCCATCGAACGATGAACACCTGGCTTCCATGGATTTTCTTCAGCGCCGCGGCCGCCATCCTGATCTGGATGTGGCGCGACCGGAAGCGCTCGACTCCCGCGCCGACGGGAAGCGACTCGGGGCAGCCGCAGCTCTCTGTTGAAGCGCTGCGCCGCAAGCTCGGAGATCTCGGCGACGGTTGGCTGAGAGTCGCAAGTGCCGGCGAGCTGGTCACCGCGTGCGCGCTCGAGTCGACGCTCACGCACCTACGACGCGAATCCAAGCTCTCTCCGGCAGCCTTCGAGCGCGACATCGCGCCGGCGGTCGACCGCTTCCTCGAGTACGTCCAACTGCTTCCGGCCAGCGAATCGCACCACCACGCCCACGTCGGCGGGCTGGCTGCTCATGTGCTGGAAACGACGCTCGCGGCAGTCCGCCTGCGCAATGGCTTTCTGCTGCCACCGGGCGGAACCGCCGAGGAAATCGACGAGCTCCGGGATCACTGGACCTACGGCGTGTTGTTCGGGGCGCTACTGCATGACCTGGGCAAGGTGGTGTCGGATCTGCGTATCGAGTGGGTCGAGAAACCGGGCGACAAACCCAGACCCTGGCTCCCGCTCTCGGGTGACCTCGTCGCGACGGGTGCCAACGCCTACCGCGTCCGCTTCGCCCCCAAATCCGAACGCGACTACCAGGCGCACCGCAAGCTGCCGCTGCTGCTCCTGCATCGCATCGTGCCGAGCGAAGCGCTGGCCTTCCTGGGCCGACAGCCGGCGGTGATGCAGTCGCTTTCCGACTACCTCAGCGGCGAGGATGCTCTGACGTCCGCAATCGCGCCCATCGTGCAGCGCGCCGACCAATCCTCGGCGGCGCGCAATCTCAAGAATGGCTCACGGGCGCGATTCCCGAGCGCTACCGCCGTGCCGCTGGTGGAGCGCATGCGCGACGCCATGCGATCCCTGCTGGCGGACGGAAGCCTGCCGCTCAATCGCGACGGCGCCGCCGGCTGGGTCCAGGACGAGGCCGTCTTCTTCGTCGCCAAGCGTGTGGCCGACGCGGTGCGCGAGCGAATGCTGGCGCGCTTGGAGGCCTCGGACGACGGCGTGCCGAGCAGCAACGATCGCCTGTTCGATGTCTGGCAGGACTACCAGGTCGTCGAGCCCAACCCCGCCACAGGTCAGGCCATCTGGCAGATGGTCGTCCGCGGCAAGGACTACTGCCATTCGCTCGCCATGCTCAAGTTTCCGCTGAGCGCTCTGTTCGACGACCCGCAGGCGTATCCTGCCGAATTTGCCGGTCGCCTAGAGCCGCAAGCCGGCGATCGCGATGCCGGTGACGGGACTTCCGGCGAGCGCAAGGAGGGCCCACGCCGCACGATTCGCGAGCCCCGCTTCGGTCGAGCGAGTGAGCCGGATGCCGTTGCTGGCAGCGCCGAAGCCTCAACGAAGCCGAACCTGGCCCCATCGGCAATGCAGATCGATGCCCCGCGCGGAGGCGCCGAAGAGTTGCCGACGCAGGCGCACCCGACCACGGTGACCGAGCACGCGGACGCGGACTACCTCGATGCAGAGGACGCCGCATCTGCGCATCCCTTGCTGGCCGAGGATGGCCCGGTCGTGCCCCATGTCGATGTCCCCGATCAGGCCGGCGAAGTCTCCGAGCTGGCGCTGCAGTTCATGTCCTGGCTCAAGGCGGGTCTCGCCAGCGGCTCGATCCGCTACAACGAGGCCGGCGCGATGGTGCATTTCGTCGAAGAAGGGATGGCGCTGGTCTCCCCCCGCGTGTTCCGCGAATTCGTCGACCAGGCGGACGAAGCCGGGATCGGCGCGGGCGACGGCCGGCGGGGCGCCCCCGCCTCCCGCGTGCAGCGGGAAGTCATCAAGGCGGGCTGGCACCAGGCGGCGCCCGGCAACAGCAACATCCTGCAGTTCGCCGTCGTCAAACGGGGCGGGGCATTGGCCGGCAAGCTCGCCGCCGTCGTCATCCGCCGGCCCGAGCGCTGGGTCAATCCGGTACCACCGAACAACCCGAACCTGAAGCCCTTCGATCTCTTCAAGAACGCCGAACAGGCGCAAGCCGTCGTCGCTGGCGCTGAAGGTGCGCCATAGAGGTCTCAGGCGCCATCTGCCGCGTCCCGTGCTCCAAGTGGGTACGCCATCAGCCTTGACAGGGTCCATGCCCATGGCGTATCACTCAAGTACGTGCAGGATCCGTCTCTCGAGAACCGTTCGAGGCGGTTCGTCTTCTTTGCTGAACCCGTAGGTGGTTCAGCGCCTTGCTTTCGTCTGTCTTTGCTCTGACGAGACGTCGGTCCTGCGTTTGTGGAATCGTGCGGGGTCGGTTCGTGCCCATTCGTCCTCCTTTGCTCGGCCTGCCGTCCTCGACCCATCAAGTCGAGGGGTCATCGATGATTGTGTTTACCGTCGTTTCCACCAAGGGCGGTGTCGGCAAGACCACCACCACCGCCAATCTCGGTGCGCTGCTGGCCGACCTGGGCATGCGGGTGTTGCTGGTCGACGCCGACGTGCAACCCAGCCTGTCGCGCTATTTCCCGATCGCCGAGCGTGCCGCCTTCGGTCTTACCGAACTGGTGAAGAGCGGCTCGCTCGTCCCCGAGTGCATCAGCACGCTCGCGCTGCCGCGCGCCCCGCGTCGCAACAGCGAGCTCAATCCGGACGGCGTGCTCGACATCGTCCTCTCCGACGCCCCGGAGGGCCAGCTGCAGGACTGGCTGTCGCCGCGCATCGATCGCGCCGTGCGCATCCGCACCGCGCTTGGCGCCCCGCACGTGCGCGAGACCTACGACGTCGTGCTGATCGACACCCAGGGCGCGGTCGGTCACCTGCAGGATGCCGCGGTGCTCGCCGCCGACACCCTGATCAGCCCGGTGAGCCCCGACATCCTGTCGGCGCGGGAATTCACCACCGGCACCCTCGAGTTGCTCGAACGCCTGGAACCGAGCAGCGTCTTCGGGCTCACCGTGCCGCCGATGCGCGCGATGATCTACAAGCTCGAGAACACCGCGGACTCCCGCGCCATCTCCGATGCCATCCGCGAACAGTTCGTGCCGATGCGCGGCCGGGTCAGCGTGCTGCGCACGATCGTGCCCCATGCAGTCGCCTACAAGCGCTCGGCGACCGAACAGATCCCGGTCCACTGGCTCGACCCGCAGCGGGCCGGCCGCACCATGCACCAGCTCGTCTGGGAGCTGATTCCCAGCCTGGAAGGCTCCTGGGCGCTCGCCTGCGAAGCCTTCGCCGCGAGCGATGAATTCGAGGAGGCCCGCCATGAATGACGCGCTGTACAAGCGCCTCCCCCGGGACATGAGCATCGGACAGATCATGGAAAACACCCAGCCCAAGAAGACGAGCACGGAGGCCGCCGACAAGCCGCTCTCCCCCAAAACCGTGGAGCGACGCGCCGCGGTGCGCAAGACCCTGTCGCTGAAGGTGCCGGACGGCGCGCCGACGCGCGAACACCACCACGAAGGCGCCGCAACCCTGCCGGTCAGCGCGATCGACACCTACGACCGCAACCCGCGCTCGAGCAAGAACCCCAAGTTTGATGAAATCAAGACCGGCATTCGAGAGCGCGGTGGCCTGCAGGACGCGCTCTCAGTGGTGCGCCGGCCCGGCGCCGAGCGCTACATGCTCTACATGGGCGGCAACACGCGGCTGCAGATCCTGAAGGAGCTGTGGCAAGAGACCGGCGACGAGCGCTTCGGCACGGTCCGCGTCGCGATCGAGATATGGCGCGGTGAAGCCGATGTGCTGACCGCGCACCTGATCGAGAACGAGGCCCGGGGCGACACCACCTTCTTCGAGAAGGCCCGCGGGGTCGCGATGCTGCGCGAGGCACTGAAAGAGGAGCGGGGCCGCTACCTGTCGCTAAAGGACCTGGAGCAGGAGACCCGCCGCATGGGCATGGCGGGCAATGCCTCGACCCTGGCCGAATACGCCTTCGCCGCCGAGCACCTGGACGCGGTCGGCGGTTGGCTGACGCGGGAGGTCAGCACCGCGCTGCGCATCGAGTACGCCTCGCTTGGTCGCCTGGCCTCGATCGCCAATCTGCCCCCGGGCCGCTTCGAAGAGGCGATGGCGCTGGTCTTCCAGAACGCCAGCGAGCTCAATCCGGCGCCGCTCGGCGGCGTGGCTCACGGCGCGCCGGCCATTCCGGTGGCCCAGCGCGGCGAAGTCATCGTCCGACGGATGCGCCACGCGATGATGCGCCTGCTGGACCTGCCGGCCGAGTGGCTCGACCGGGCGCTGGCCGCCCTCGGCCGGCGCGCCGACGACGACGAGATTCGCGCGTTGCTGGCCGGCGAAGGAGACGCGCTACCGAGCACGGTCGGCCCAGCACCAGGTCTGCCGCCGCATCCTCCTAAAGTGACTGCCGCAGGCCAATCACCCGGGCCACGCCAGACGAAGTGCCAGGGCGACGACAGCCCGCTTGGAGACGAAACTGGGCTCGACGATCCGGGAAGCCGACTCCCTCTCGCAGCGGTAGCGGATCACGATCCGGGGCCGACCGAGACCAGCGAGCCCACAGGCTCGGAGGCACCCGCCAACGCGATGGCGACCGATACCGACGCCGAGACCGCCCTGGCCAGCTGGCATCGCGCGCTCGAGGCGTTCTGCGCCGAACACGGCATCGCCGATCTGCTTCGCACCTGCGAGCCGACCCAGGCGATTCCGGCGGGCTTCTGGCTCGAGCTGCCCGAAGAGCCCCTGGATCTGCGCACCCAGGACGCGGCCTCCGGCAGCTTCGATGCCATCGTCTGCGCCTTCAACGTCCTCGCTGCGATGAGTGGTCAGTTCCGCGAGGCGACGGTGGCAGCGCTGCCCGAGGACAGCCGCTGGGCGCGGATGGTTCGGCAGGACCCCTTCGAGGAAGGTGGCTTCGACACCGTGCTGGTGTCCCATGCCTGCACGCTCACCGACACGCCGAACCAGGCCTTCGGCCTCGGCGAGCGCTACCTCGCGTGGATGATGCGCGACCGCGCGACCTGGGCGTCGTTTGATCGCCTGGCCGGCGCCTACCAGAGGCTGTGCGACGGGCTCGATGCGGACCGTCCGCCCGGCGAGGTGTGACGATGTACCCCATCGCGGATCCGGTGCTGCGCCTCGCGATCCTCGCCTATCTCGTCAAGCGCATCGACGACGGTGCATTCCAGCCGCTGATCGAGGCCGGCTTCTCGCCGGACGAGCTCGATGACCTGCGCGGCCGCCCGACCCGGGATCTCGCCCGGATGGTCGACATGGGCCTGTCGCTCGACGTCGTGCTCAGGCCGCCGGACTACCGTGACATTGCCGGCAGCCTTGACCGCCAGGAGCGCGAGGTGGCGCTGATGGACTACTTCCTCATTCACGACGCGCAACCCGAGCTGGTCGCCATCCTCTTTCGCGTCTCGGCCAAGGCGATGCGCGAACGGCTGACTGTGCTGTGTGGCGGCGCGACCACCCGGCGTCGCGGCCGGCCGGCGCGATCCCGGGCGACCGAGGCCGACCTCGGCTGCATTCGGCGCGGCTGGCCGGCAGTGGCGCAGGCGCACGCGAGCACCGTCGAACGCCTCTACGCCATGCACCAGCTGGTCAAGCATCTGCGCATCGACGATCTGTGCCACGCGCTGGAAGCCGAGTTCGAGACCTTCCACCGGGTGCCGGCTGATCGGGAGCGGCCGACGCCATGACGACCCAACACGATGCGGGCGATGCACCGCGGCTGGCGCCGATCGATCCGACCCTGCTGCTGGAGATCCATGGCCAGAGCCCGATCGTCTTCCACCGCATCTACGTCGATGTGACCGGCGACATCCTGGCTGCGCTGTGGCTCTCGTATGCGGTCTACTACGTCACCGAGGGCATCACGGTCTCTCGGGACGGCTGGTGGTCGCGCTCGC
This sequence comes from Rhodocyclaceae bacterium, assembly GCA_020445765.1. Lineage (GTDB taxonomy): Bacteria > Pseudomonadota > Gammaproteobacteria > Burkholderiales > Rhodocyclaceae > Cognatazoarcus. Next base: position 19,219 of record JAGRFY010000097.1, read on the forward strand.
AGCCGCAGTGGGCGGCCGACACCGGCATGTCCCGGCGCGAACAGGAACGGGCCCGGCGCTGCCTTCGCCGGCTGGCCCTGATCGAAGAGCGCCGCCAGCCGAATGCGCCGATGCGGTTCCGGCTCGATTTCGAGCGGCTCTACACGCTGCTCGAGGTCGCTGCGATGGGAGCCAATCAGGCGCGCGGAGGCACCCGCCGGTGAGCGCGACGGCCGTCCTGACGACCCCTGCGGACGCGATGCCGTCCCTGTGGCGACGCCTGGTCGGCCAGCGCTACATCCCCTTCTATCCGGCCCTGGCGCAGCTCACCCGCAGCCTCAAGGCGGCCCTGATGCTCGGTCAGGCGATGGCCTGGACGCGCCACTATGCGCGACACGCGCCCGAGCGCAACGGCTGGTTCTGGGAGACCACCGGGGAGTGGCAGGCGCTCACCGGCCTCAGCCGCCACGAGCAGTCGAGCGCCCGCGCCGTCCTGCGACGTCTCGGCGTGCTGCAGGAGCACGCACGCGGGATGCCGCGGCGCACCTGGTTCCGCGTCGATCTCGACGCCCTTGCCGTGTCTCTCGGCCGCCAGATCGGGCAGTTCGTGCCGCGCTGGTCCTGGGCCGAAGCCGTCGTGCGCGCGCTCCTCGGCCGCCCCGTTGTCTGCTACCGGCCCCTGATCGCAGTCGCCGGCTCGGTCGTCGGCGGCCTCTACCTGAGCTGGTTGTGCGCCAGCTTGCGGCGGGAGGCGAGGGAACAGCCAAGCACGGCCATGGCCGGCCAACACGCCAGCGAGCAAGCCCCTGCGGAGGCCACCTGGCTCGCGCTGACCATGGCGGAAACCCAGCAGACGCTGCAGCTCAGCCGGGCGCAACTGGAGCGCGCCCGCGCCGGCCTGCTGCGCGACGGCCTGATCGACGAAGCGTGGACCGGCAGCGTGCCCGCCCGCCGGCGGACCCGCGTGCGCTTCGATCGTCTCCTCGAAAAGCTCGATCGATCGACGTCGGTGGACGGTCTCGATGCGGACGCGGGAAGCCCCTCCGAGCCGATTTCCGGAATGGCGGAATCCGCCAATCCTGGATGCGGAAAACCGGCCAACTGGAATGGCGGAAACGTACATTCCTGGATGCTGAAAACCGGCCAACTTGGATGCGACTTTCCGGCCAACATGTCTGCCGAAAAGTCGCATCCACTATATAGGTGTACTTCTACTAAACCACTACCTACCCACCGCAGTGCCGATTTCGAGCGCGCATCGGACCGGGAAGGGGGTGGGGTAGTAGTTCCCAAATTCACTTCCCCCGACCCCGATTTGCTCGCCCAGCGGGATCTGCCCCCCGGTCTGGGACCCGACGAGCAGCGTGCCGCGACCCGGATCCTCGATCGCCTGGCTGATGCCCAACTCACCCGCCTGGTGATCGACGAGTGGGCCGCCCATCTCGCTGGCGGCGCCTTGCGCTCACCGCTGGGCTACCTCGCCGCGCTGGTGTCGCGGGCCAACAGCGGGCAGTTCGTGCCGGCGCGGGCGCTGCAGCGACGGCTTGCCCGGCACAACGCCGCCCGGCTCGAGGCCGCGCGCCGGCGCCGACCCGATGGCATGCCCGACGCGGGGCAGGGCGCGGAGCCCGGTGGGGCCAGCACCGGGACCGGGACCGCACCGAGCCCCGAGATCCAGAAAAAGCTCGACGCACTGCGAAGGAGCCTGCGACGTGGCGTGCCATGACTGTATGGCCCAGATTGGGCCGCCATATGAACCTGAAACGGTGACCCAAAGTGGGCCGCCAAGGGAGAGCCGATGACCGAGTCCGAAATCACGGCCCGGCTGCTGTGGGCCTTGCGGGGCAACTGGGCGCAGCTGAGCGTTGTCTGCCTGCTGCTGCACCGGCATGCGGCCGAGCACTCGGTGCCGCTCAGCTGGCGGGAGGCCGTGCGCCATTGCCCCTGGCTGTCGCGGATGACGGTCGCTCGGGCCTTGAGCGATCTGGCCGATCGCGGCCTGATCGAGGCCCGCGCCGATCCGAACGCGCCGAGCAACGCCCCGCGGCGCTACCGCGTCGATGTCGCGCGGCTCACCGCGCTGCTGGCCGAGCCTCTGCCGTCCGGTCAGGTCGTGCCCGGCCTGACACCGAACCCGGCCCTCGCCGCCCTGGGCGAGCGCTTTCTTCCACTCCAGCCGCGAGAGGTCAGCGAATGAATTCACCGTCTTCCCCTGCCAAGCCGATGGCCGAGATGACGCCGGGCAGCTTCGTGCCGTTCGAGGGTGGGCCCGTCCAGCACTTCGAGCGCGAGCCCGATTCGCCGTTCGAGGACGGCTACAGCCTCGAGCGGGAACGGCAGCATGTGCGCCACCTGATCGAGGCGGACGACCCCGATCCATCGGATCCGATGTGGTGGCGCTTTGCCGAGTTCCAGAAGCGGGAAGCGCAGCTGCGCCAGATGCAGGCCGAGTACGACTCGATGAACGCGGCGCCGCCCGGCGTCACCCAGCAGGAAGCGTCCAAGCTGCGGGACATGGGCGATCTGGTCGATGACGACGACGACCAGATGACGCTGCACACGAAGGAGGGCTACCGGATGTTCCTCGGGCGCCGTCACGACCCCGCCAAGCGTCTGCCGGCGATTCCCGGCGGGCGTGCGCTGGCCTCGTCGCTGCGCTTCCTGTGGGCGCGCTCGGCGCTGGACAATCCGTACGCCGACTGGGCGCTCTTGCTCGCCGACCAATACGTGACGCAGTTGAAGGAGGACCTGCGTCGCGAAGGCGATGAGCTGAGGGCGCGGATCGACGCGATGGCCGATCGCGGCCTGAAGCTCTCGGTGCTGCGCTCGCGCGAGCCGAAGACCGTCGAGCTGGGCTTCAAAAGTCCGTACGGCTATGCCGTCGCCCAGCTGATCGTCGAGTACGACTATTTCGTCCGCATCGTGAAGACGCTGATCCGCAAGGACCTGCTGCGGGACGACGAAGGTCGCACGCGCATCCGCAACCACACTCGACGCTTCCGCGCCAACTGCCACAAGGTGTTCCACTTCGAACGCTTCCTGGCCCAGGGCGAGCTCTACGAGCTGTCGCGCCGGGACTTCGTACCGGGGGCGGAAGAGATGGCGCAGAAGCGCGTGCAGGCGGTGCTGCAGCATTTCGGGCCGGTGCCGCAGGAGGTCTTTACCGGCGAGGTGATGCCGCGACATTCGCGCCGCCGCGTGCAGCTGACCGCCGAAGACCGGCGGCTGCTGACGACGGTCGCTGCGCAGATCGAGGCGGCGGGTGAGGGTGCCGACGATGGCGAGTCGGAGACCTTGCTGTGAGCCCAATGATGCGAAATGCGCGGCGCCCAGTGCAGCAGTCGGTCAGCCGGTCTGCCGATCCTGGGCCAAAGCGCACAGCCGGGCCCGGCACTGCGGCAACTGGCTGTCCTGCCGTGGGTGAGCCAAAGGCATTTACGGGTAGGGGTGGCGCAGCGGGTGGTCAAGCGGCCGAGGAGCGACGCTTGCGGCGTGCCGTCGAGCGGATCGAGGGCGAGCTGATGCACCTCGCCGACAGCACGAAGGGATCGGCCGGGCGGAGCCTTCACCTCGCTGTGCATCGACGGCCGAGCGGGGGGATCTTCGTGCGCTGGCGGCGCAATGGGGTGCATGCGGGCCACGTCTCGTGGGAGCAGTTTCCGGACGAGATCGATGGCCAGCCCGAAGCAATGCGCCAGTGGTACTGCCGGGTGAGCCAGGAAGCCCTGCGATTGAACGACGAGGCGCGTCTGCGGATGCTGGCCCTGTCGCTGTTCCTGTGTCGCCGCAATCGGCTGGCGGCGCTCGACGGCGCCGGCCAGACCGACCGGACGTCATGAACGGAATGGCGCGCCTCGTCAGCTACGAGTCGGGCAGGGCGGTCATCGTGTCCTTCGGCGTGTCGCGCCCATGGCGAAGGGACCTGCATCAGGCGCGCAAGGAGAACGGGATGTCCAATCGATTCGAAGGCAAGGGGAACCTGGGTTCGGAACCGGTGCTGAAGACGGTACCGATCGCGGGTGAAGACCGGCAGGTGGCCGAAATGCGGGTGTTCTTCGACGAGTACTCGCGCAACGCAGCAGGTGAGCTGGAGCAGACGGGCGGTTTCTGGCTCCCGGTGTCGCTCTGGGATGAGCGGGGGCTGCGGGCTGTTCGGCTGCTGCGCAAGGGGGCGCGGGTGCGCGTGGTCGGCCAGCTGAGGCCGTTCGACTACACGCCTGAAGGCACAGACGTCCGGGTTCCGGCGTTTCACCTGCTGGCAGAGGACATTTCGCTGACGCTGGCTCGCGTTGATGCGGTCAGGTTCGCGGCGAAGCGCGAGGCGGAAGGCGCGGGTGCTTGATCGATGACGGTGCTCGCCGGCCAGTCACAGTCACGACCGATGCGAGTGGTGCGGTGTCCAGTAGTTGGCCATGACTTTCATGACGAGTCCTCGAGTAGGTTGAGGAGACCGTCTCCCCTGAGTGGCCTGGGCTGACCGATCTGGTGCCACGCCCGACCAGGCTGGGCCCTGCCAAAGAGCCAATGCGAACTCTTCGGCCTTTGCTGACGGCCAGCTTAGTCAAATTGAATGCCTGCAATCCTGCCGGCACCTGTCGCTCGGCGAAGGCGAGCGGCTTGCGAATCATGCATCCTGCTAGTAGTGAAGCGGCAGCAGGATTGCTGATAGGCTACTGGACGAGGCATGACCCCAAACTTTTCGTCTACGAGAAGGTGATGCGCAATGACTAAGGATGTCAATTCACCCCCTGGCGTAATGCGATGAATCTGTCCGCATCGCTGTACATCATTGGCAACGGCTTCGATCGTTACCACGGCATTCCTTCCGACTATAGAGATTTTGGTCACTACCTGGCAGCGGTCGACCGCGACACTTATAGCGAGGTTGAGGCCTACTTCGACGTTGATAATGGATTCTGGTCGCAGTTTGAGCAACAGCTAGCCAGATTCGATACTGATGCAGCCATAGACTATGCGTCTCAATTCTTGATGTCCTACGGCGACAATGATTGGAGCGACTCGGGGCACCACGACTATATGTACGAATTGGACCGTGTCGTTAAGGCGATTTCCAGGACACTGCAAGAGCGTTTCGCTCAGTGGGTCAGGCAACTCCCCATCCCCTCGCTCTCAAGCTGCAGTACAGAACCTCTGCCACTCGATCCGAGTGCGCTTTATCTTAATTTTAACTACACGCAGACCCTGCAATCGACATATGGCATTTCCGGCAGCCAGATCCTTCACATCCATGGTAAAGCTAGCGATCCGTCCGATAGACTGATCCTCGGACATGGCTGGAAAAGAACGGCATCCGATTCGCTTAACCACGGCGTCGATATGTCCAAAGCAGATATCCGGGTCGTAGAAGGTAACGAGATCGTTGATAGCTATTTCTCAGCGACTTTCAAACCGACAGCCCAAATAATTGCGCACAACCAGACTTTCTTCTCCAATTTGAGGGCGATACGGCAGATATATGTAATGGGGCACTCGCTGGCTGAGGTGGACGCTCCCTATTTCGCAGAAATCATTACGAACATCGACCCCTCCGTGGTGAGATGGATGATTAGCTACCACTGCAATCCGACGGATGCCCAGGCAGAGTTCTCCAAATTTGGAATCGACATGTCTTTGGCAGGCTTTGCTATGCTAGGCGATGCTCATCAGTGGGTTCCGCAATTCTAACTGCAGCGCTGTCGATAAAGACTACGTCGACGTTTGCAACGTGCCCGGCACTGGTCACACAACTGAGCACACACAACGGCGGCTCAGGCCGATGCCCGGGCCTCGGCCTGAGCTGACGGCCAGCCTGACGAAACCAAATGCCGGAGAACCTGCCGACACCTTCCGCGCGATGATGACGGATGGCCATCGAATCATGCATCATGCAAGGAACGGGGCAGGAACATCCGCTGACGAACAGCCGGGCGAAACCCCTTAAATTTGTGACTCCTTAAAATTGACAAATCAACAGTGCGCCGCATGAGTTGATCTATGGTGTAAGCCAAAGCATTCCCGGTGGGAATCTTTCGGCCATTGATTCAGGTACGAGAATTGTTAGATTATACAGTTTTCCACCTCGCACAGTGATGTCCTCGAATGGGACTACGTTATATATCATTGCTTCGTCTTTAATCTTCACAACCTCGCAATTAACGAATCCAGCATTACTGAAGTTCGAGTAACCCATAAAGAGTACTACGGCAGGACCTCTTAGCTCGCAGTCAATGAAGACCTTTCCTTTGGCAACGTCAAAGGTTGGCGTACGGAAAGCGTTGACTTCTATCCGCAGCTTTCTGAAGGTGTCTTCAAGCGGGTTGATATTCTGAGTCCGCGCAGATAGGTCTCTTGCGAACTCGGCCTTGGCCAGATTGACGCGCGCAGTGGACCACAGCCAATAGGACATGCAAAAAAGAACCATTCCGACTAGTCCGCTCAGGACCCATGAAATTGGGCCAAACTCGTTCAAAGCCTCGGTCGCCGCCGCGGCCCAACTTGCTAAGCCCCCCGACAAGAGCGTACCGAGCGCAGGTGGACTCCAACGAACAACACGATCCAAGAATTGCATGAAACCTTCAGCAGTAGATATTCGATTTAGTAGTTTCATCTAATATATTTATATATGTTAGGAGCAACACTCCGTGTGCTCAACGTCGACATCTAGAATGTACGCTTTAGAAAGTACGCACGGCTTGGGGTTAGGCCTCGCACGGTAACCTGCCATCAGCGCTGATGCTGCTGCGTTCCGCGCATGATGCATGATTCGCAAGCCGATCGCCTGTGCCGTACAGCAGGTTTCGGCAGGTTGTAAGCGGTAACCCATAGGAGTTCTTCCCCTTCGGCGCGGGCTGAGGACAATCGCCCCCGATCAAGTACGGTTCGGAGGAGATTGATGAGCAAGGTGGCCGGCGGCAAGCATGTGCGGCGCAGCGAGCGGCAGTGGCGGGCGTTGCTCGCGCGCTTCGAGCAAAGCGCGATGACGGTATCGGAGTTCTGCCGGCGCGAAGGGATCTGTACGGCGAGTTTCTATCGCTGGCGCCGGCTGCTGGGCGAGACGGTCGCTGGCGATCGGCCGATGCCGCCAGCCAATCGCTCGGCGGACTTCGTCGATCTGGACGCCTTGTCTTTGACGGGTCCGGATCGACTGGAACTGAAGCTCGACTTGGGCGGCGGCCTCGTGCTGCACTTGGTTCGCGGCTGATGTTCTTCCCCGAGGGCACGCTGCGGGTGCATCTGTATGGCCAGCCGGTGGACATGCGCAAGTCCTTCGACGGGCTGTATGCGATCACCCGACAGCAACTGCAGCAGGATCCGCTGTCCGGAAAGCTGTTCGTGTTCATCAACCGGCGCGCGACGCAGATGAAGGTGCTCTACTGGGACCGCAGCGGATTCTGCGTCTGGGCCAAGCGGCTCGAACAGGGACGATTCCTCTCCGACTGGCGCCGGCTGGCGCGCCTCTTGCGTCGAAGGCCCCAAGAGCGACCTACGACTGATGAACTACTCCGAAATCCTCTCGCAACTGAAGGCCGCCTCGGCCTTCGATCTCTATCGGCTTCGCGCCGCGATCGACCGCACGCTCGACGAGCCGACCTGGATGATCGCCGTCCAGTCTCGCTTGCGTGTCGGACAGATCATCGAATACTTCGATCCGCAGGCCAACGCGTCACACACCGGGCAACTACTGGGGCTACGACGGAAGCAAGCCGTCGTGCTCGAGAAGGTCACTGGTCAGCGTTGGCTGATCTCCTATGCCGCGATCAATCTGGACGGCGCCGACGTCGATATCCGCGAGAAGCCACGTCAGGGCCTCGGACGCAATGAAGTGGCTGTGGGTGATCGAGTCGGCTTTCTCGGTCGCGATCACAAGGAGCGAAGCGGCCGCATCATCCGGCTCAACGACAAGACGGTGACCATCGTGAAGCTGTCCCCATTCAGTGGACG
>JAGRFY010000098.1 GCA_020445765.1 Rhodocyclaceae bacterium
GAACGTCGAGGAGAAGCAGGACATGTGTCGCTTCATCCTCGACATCAACGACCAGTTCGGCACGACGATCGTGCTGATCGAGCACGACATGGGCGTCGTGATGGATATCTCCGACCGGGTCGTGGTGCTCGACTACGGCAAGAAGATCGGTGACGGCTCGCCGGACGAAGTCAAGAACAACCCGGAAGTGATCGCGGCCTATCTGGGCACGTCGCACTGAGCGCGGACAAGGGAGACCACGAATGCAGTTCTTTCTCGAGGTATTGATCGGCGGCCTGCTGTCCGGCGTGCTGTATGCGCTGGTGGCGCTCGGCTTCGTGCTGATCTTCAAGGCGTCCGGGGTGTTCAACTTCGCCCAGGGTGCGATGGTGTTCTTCGCCGCGCTGACCTTCGTCGGCTTCACCGAGGTGCTGCCGGGCTGGACCGGCCTGGCTGAGGGGGGGGCCGTCGTCTTCTGGCTGGCCTTCGTGCTGGCACTGGTATCGATGGTCGTGCTCGGCATCGCGACCGAGAAGATCGTCCTGCGGCCACTGGTGAATCAGCCGCCGATCACGCTGTTCATGGCCACCATCGGGCTCAGCTACCTGGTCGAAGGCATTGCCCAGGGCATCTGGGGCGCCAATGTGCGCGGCCTCGAACTCGGCATCGAGGACGTGCCCATCGAGTACATGATGGAGCACCACAATATCCTGATCTCCAGCTTCGATCTGTTCGCGGCCGCCCTCGCCGGCGTGCTGGTCGGGTCGCTGGCGCTGTTCTTCCAATACACCAAGGTCGGCCGCGCCCTGCGCGCAGTGGCCGACGACCACCAGGCGGCGCTGTCGATCGGCATCCCGTTGCAGCACATCTGGGCCATCGTGTGGGGCGTGGCCGGCTTCGTGGCCTTGGTCGCGGGCCTGATCTGGGGGGCCCGCAACGGCGTCCAGTTCGCCCTGACCTTCACCGCACTGAAGGCGCTGCCGGTGCTGATCCTCGGCGGCTTCACGTCGGTGCCGGGCGCGATCGTCGGCGGGCTGATCATCGGTGCCTCGGAGAAGCTGGCGGAAGTCTATGTCGGCCCCTTCGTCGGCGGCGGCATCGAATCCTGGTTCCCCTACGTGCTGGCGCTGCTGTTCCTGCTGGTGCGGCCCGAGGGCCTGTTCGGCGAACGCCACATCGACCGCGTCTGACGCCACGACGACACGCATTCCGGAGACAAACGCATGTTCTATCGTGAAGCCGGCCAGTTCAAGGCAAGCTACCAGGCCGACCAGCAGATCTTCCCGATCATCCAGGACCGGGTGGGGATCGCGATCGTCATCGCCCTGGCGGCGCTGGTCATCCCCGTGATTGCCAACGAGTACTGGCTCAAGGCCATCCTCGTGCCGGTCCTGATCTTCTCGCTCGCGGCGATCGGCCTCAACATCCTGACCGGCTATGCCGGCCAGCTCTCGCTCGGCTCCGCCGCCTTCATGGCGGTGGGCGCGTTCGGGGCGTACAACTTCATGCTGCGCATCGACGGCATGCCCTTCCTGGTGGCGCTGGTGCTCGGCGGCCTGGCAGCGGCAGCGGTGGGGGTGTTGTTCGGCCTGCCGAGTCTGCGCATCAAGGGCTTCTACCTCGCCGTCGCGACGCTGGCGGCCCAGTTCTTCATCGTCTGGGCGCTGGTCAAGTTTCCCTGGTTCTCGAACTATTCCAGTTCCGGCGTGATCACCGCCCAGGACATCGTGATCCTCGGTTACACCTTCGACGGGCCGGTCGCGAAGTACCTGCTGACGCTGGCGATCGTCGTCGTGCTCGCGCTGATGGCGAAGAACCTGGTGCGCACCTCCACCGGCCGGGCCTGGATGGCGGTGCGCGACATGGACGTGGCGGCCGAGGTGATCGGCATCCGGCCGATGCGCACCAAGCTCATCGCCTTCGCGGTGTCGTCATTCTACTGCGGGGTCGCCGGCGGCCTATACGCCTTCACCTACCTCGGCACGGTCGAACCGGAGGGCTTCAATCTCGATCTGTCGTTCCGCATCCTGTTCATGATCATCATCGGCGGGGTCGGCTCGATCATGGGCTCGTTCCTCGGCGCGGCCTTCATCGTTCTGCTGCCGATCTTTCTCGACAACGTCATCCCGCACCTGTTCGGGAACCTGTTTTCGGCCAGTTTCGCGTCGAACCTTCAACTGATCGTCTTCGGCGGACTGATCATCTTCTTCCTGATCGTCGAGCCACACGGGCTGGCCCGCCTGTGGCAGATCGGCAAGGAGAAGCTGCGGTTGTGGCCCTTCCCCCACTGATCGCGCGAGAATGGCCGGCGGGCCGCAAGGCGACCCGTTCCGCCTGTTGCAAATGAAGCAGCACACACCACAAAAAAGGAGGCAATCCATGGAATTCAAGAAGACCGTCATGCTCGGTGCGCTGGTCGCAGGCACGCTGGCAGCCGGCGTCGCTATGGCCGCCGAGCAGTTCATCGGCCTGCCGAGCTACCGGGTCGGCGCCTACGCCGCCGGCGGTTCCGGCATCTACGGCGGCTGGATCGACTACATGAACCTGATCAACGAGCGCGACGGCGGCGTTGGTGGCGTCAAGCTGGTCTGGGAGGAGTGCGAGACCGAATACAACAATGCCCGTGGCGTCGAGTGTTACGAGCGCCTGAAGAACAAGGGCGAGACCGGCAATTCGATGTTTTCGCCGCTGTCGACCGGCATCACCTACTCGGTGCTGGACAAGGTCGCCGACGACAAGATCCCGCTGGTGACGATCGGCTACGGCCGGACCGACGCCGCCGATGGCCGGGTGTTTCCATGGGTGTTCCCGCTGATCACCACCTACTGGTCGCAAGCGACGACGATGATCAAGTACATCGAGTCGAAGGAAGGCGACCTGAAAGGCAAGAAGATCGTCCTGCTCTACCACGATTCGGCCTACGGCAAGGAGCCGCACGCGGTGCTCGACCGCATGGCGGCGGACAAGGGATTCACGGTCGAGAAGATCGCCGTCGCCCACCCGGGCAACGAGCAGCAGTCCCAGTGGCTGCAGATCCGCCAGATCCGTCCCGACTGGGTCATCCTGTGGGGCTGGGGCGTGATGAACCCGACCGCCCTCAAGGCGGCGGCAAAGACCGGATTCCCGCGCACCAAGATGCTCGGCGTGTGGTGGTCCGGCGCCGAAGAGGACACCATCCCGGCCGGCTCCGCCGCCAAGGGCTTCACTGCCGCCGGCTTCAACGTCGCCGGTGCCGACTATCCGGTGATCAAGGACATCAAGAAGGTCGTCTACGGCAAGAGCCTGGGCAACATGGAAGACGAGTCCCGGGTCGGCAGCGTCTATTACAACCGTGGCGTGGTGCACGGCATCATCGCGGTCGAGGCGATCCGCAAGGCGCAGGAAAAATACGGCAAGGGCAAGGCGCTGACCGGTGAGCAGATCCGCTGGGGCTACGAGAACCTCAACATCGACGACAAGAAGCTCGCCGAACTCGGTGCCGCCGGCTTCATGCCGCCGCTGAAGACCTCGTGCATGGACCACGAGGGCTCCGGCAAGGTCAAGTACCAGAGCTGGGACGGCGCCAAGTGGCAGGTCGTGACCGACTGGATCGATGCCGACAAGCAGATGGTGCGCGGCATGATCGAAGAGTCGGCCGCCAAGTACGCGCAGGAAAAGGGTATCACGCCGCGCGACTGCTCGAAGGAGATGTAACGGAGCCGCGCGGCCCTGCGGGGCTGCGCGATCGATCCGGCCGTGGAGTTCCCGTCGAACCCGTCGCAGGCGGGCTCGCGGGGGCGTGCCGCCCGAAGGGGCGGTTCCCGGCCCGACACATGCGAGCTGGAATCCCCAGATGAGTACAGAAGCCACAACCGCCGGCGTGCGCGCCGACCCCTACCTGTCGATCAACAACATCGAAGTGATCTACGATCACGTCATCCTGGTGCTCAAGGGTGTCTCGATGTCGGTACCGAAGGGCGGAATCGTCGCGCTGCTGGGCGCGAACGGCGCCGGCAAGAGCACGACGCTGAAGTCGATCTCCAATCTGCTGCGCGCCGAGCGGGGCGATGTCACCAAGGGCAGCATCGAATTCAAGGGCGCCCGCGTCGACCAGATGACGCCCAACGACCTGGTCAGGCGCGGCGTCGTGCAGGTGATGGAGGGCCGCCACTGTTTCGGCCACCTCACCATCGAGGAGAACCTGCTGACCGGCGCCTACACCCGGCGTGCCTCCGGTGCCGAGGTCCGCAATTCGCTCGACCTGGTCTACAACTACTTCCCTCGCCTGAAGGAACGCCGCAAGTCGCAGGCCGGCTATACCTCGGGCGGCGAACAGCAGATGTGCGCGATCGGGCGGGCGATCATGGCCAACCCGGAGATGGTGCTGCTCGACGAGCCATCGATGGGTCTGGCGCCGCAGATCGTCGAGGAGATCTTCGAGATCGTCAAGGATCTCAATGCCAAGGAGCAGGTGAGCTTCCTGCTCGCCGAGCAGAACACGATGGTGGCGCTGCGTTACGCGGACTTCGGCTACATCCTCGAAAACGGCCGCATCGTGATGGAAGGCGAGGCCAGCGAATTGGCCGACAACGAGGACGTCAAGGAATTCTATCTCGGGCTCTCCAGCGAGGGCCGCAAGAGCTTCCGTGAAGTCAAGCACTACCGCCGGCGCAAGCGCTGGCTGTCGTGACCGATCGACGGAAATCGACGATGGCGGGCGAAAGATGACACATTTCGAGGCGAGAGAGGCGCGCGATCCGCTCGAGCGCGAGCGTGACCTGATGGCGAGTCTGCCGGTGCACCTGGCACATGCGGCGGCGAAGGCCCCGGCCTTCGGCGAGCGTCTGGCCGGCATCGACCTGGCTGCGGTGAATAGCCGCGAGGCGCTGGCGGCACTGCCGGTGACCCGCAAGTCCGAGTTGCTGTCGCTGCAGAAGGCACGGCGCCCGTTCGGCGGCTTCGCCGCCCTTGGCTGGGGTGCCGATTGTGCACGGGTGTTCGCGTCGCCGGGCCCGATCTACGAGCCGGAGGGCCGGCGGCCGGACTACTGGCGGCTTGCCCGGGCGATGCATGCGGCCGGATTCCGGGCCGGCGATCTCGTGCACAACACCTTTTCCTATCACATGACGCCGGCTGGCTCGATGATGGAGACGGCCGCGCATGCGCTCGGATGCACGGTGTTTCCGGCCGGCGTCGGCCAGACCGAGCAACAGCTTACGGCGATCGCCGACCTCGGGCCGACGGCCTACGCCGGAACGCCGTCGTTTCTGCGCATCCTGCTCGAAAAGGCCGATGCCGCTGGCATCGTGACACGATTCCGTGCCGCGCTGGTGTCGGGCGAAGCCTTCCCGGCGAGCCTGTGCCAGCAACTGCAGTCCCGCGGCATCGAAGCGTTCCAGGCCTACGCCACTGCCGACCTCGGCCTCATCGCCTATGAGACCAGCGCGCGCCAGGGCCTGGTCGTCGACGAGGACGTGATCGTCGAGATCGTCAGGCCCGGCACCGGTGATCCGGTCGCGGAAGGCGAGGTCGGCGAGGTGCTGGTGACCACCTTCAACCCGGATTACCCGCTGATCCGCTTCGCCACCGGTGACCTTTCGGCGGCCATGCCGGGTACGTCGCCGTGCGGGCGGACCAACCTGCGCATTCGCGGCTGGCTCGGCCGCGCCGACCAGACCACCAAGATTCGCGGCATGTTCGTCCATCCGTCGCAGGTGGCCGCGGTCGTCGGCCGGCATCCGGCGGTCAGACGGGCTCGCCTCGTCGTCGACAACCCGGAAGGCATCGATCGCATGGTGCTGCACTGCGAATGCCGGGACGCCGGCAATGGCTTGATCGATGCGATTGCCGCGTCGGTACGGGAAACGACCAAGCTCAGGGCGGAGGTCGCGATCTGCGAACCCGGCAGCCTGCCCAATGACGGCAAGGTCATCGAGGATTTGCGAAGCTACGAGTGATGCCTTCGGTGTGAATTGCAGCCGGCCCGCATCTGCGGGCCTTTTCTTGCATGCGGTTGACGCGGATATCGGCGGTCCGAACGGCTCGCCATAATGCGGCGATGCAAACCCTGCTGCTGCTGCTTCCCGACTTTTCGCTGATCCTGCTCGGCGCCGTGCTCCACCGGGTGGCCGGGCTGCCCGAGAGCTTCTGGCCCGGGCTCGAGAAACTGGTGTACTTCGTGCTGTTCCCGGCCCTGCTGTTCCTAGCGCTGGCGCGGGTCGAGCTGGACGTCGTCGACACCCTGCCGATGTTCGCGGTCGGGCTGTCGAGCATGGCCGCGGCCTTCGTGCTCGGCCTCGCGGGCAAGCCGCTGATGGGTCTCGCGCCGATGGCATTCGCATCGCGCCTGCAGTGCGCCTTCCGCTTCAACACCTACATCGGCATCGCCATCGCCGGCAAGCTGCATGGCGCGGCCGGCATCGCGACGATGGGTGCGCTGTGCGGCGTGATGGTGCCGTTTGCCAATATCGCGGCGGTGAGCCTGATGGCCCGCCACGGCCAGGGGCGGCTGATCGTCGAATTGCTGCGCAATCCGCTGGTGCTGGCGACGCTGGCGGGACTTGCCTTCAATCTCGCCGGTGGCGTGCTGCCACTGCCGCTGCAGCAGCTTCTGCAGCGCCTGGCCGACGCCTCGGTGGCCCTCGGCCTGCTGGCCGTCGGCGCGGCGCTGCGCTGGGGCAGCACCGGTGGCCGACTGGTCGGATCGCTGTGGATCGTGGTCGTCAAGCTGATGCTGATGCCGGCGGTCGCCTGGTGGCTGGCGCCGCGGCTGGGTCTGGCTGGCGTGCAGCGCGATATCGTCGTGATGTTCGCGGCACTGCCGTCAGCCTCGTCGGCCTACATCCTCGCGATGCGCATGGGCGGAGACGGTAAGGGCGTGGCCTGGCTGATTTCGGCGACCACCCTGGGCGCCGTACTCAGCATGTGGCTGTGGTTGACCGCCCTTGCTCCGGGTTGACGCGGCGCGTTAGGTATTGGCGGCCTTGCCACCCTTGGCCGTCTTGCCAGGCGCTGGTTCGGCGTCGCCACTGCCCGAGCCGGTGGCCTGCTGCATCAGGTTCCACGGCCAGATCGCGCTTGCGAACGGGTTGATCGCCGCCGGTTCGCCATCCTCCTGCGGCCTGCCGACCTGACCCATCGCCTGGACCGCGGCGATCGTCGTGCGCTGCATCTCCAGGCCCTGGGTGGTCATCTGAAGCATGTTCAGGTTCATCTTGAGCCAGCCTTCGACTGCCTTCAGGTCGGCGATGCGCTTGTCGAGCTCGTTCACGTCCAGGGTCGGCGTGACCATCCCGGGGAGCGAAAAGCCCATGTTGCCCCACATGCCCCGCATGAATTCCATCGGATCCTGCGACATCTTGTCTTCGGACATGCTCCCCTCCGTTTGATCTTGGCGTCTTGCGATCATAAACCAAGGTCCGGCAGCGTGCATGCGGGCCCAGACCGGCGATCGCGGATGACACTGGTGGCGGCCCGCGAACGGGGCGACACCGATCGGTCGCACGGGCGCCGGCGTCTCCAGCGCGGTCAGGACGCCGGCATCGTATCCGGGCCGCGACGGCGGCCGGATGAAGACCGCCGCCTAGCTGCGCTCGGGTGCTGCGTTCAGCTGCCGCTGCAGCAGGGCCCGCAGCTTGGCCGGGCGAACCGGCTTGTGCAGCAGCGCAATGCCTTCGTGCTGGGCCAGTTGCAGGGTCTCCGGCCCGGTATCGCCGGTGACGATCATCGCCGGCAGCTCCGAACCATAACGCCGTCGCACCAGATGCACGACGTCGATGCCGTCATGGGGGCCGCGCAGTCGATAGTCGGAAATGATCGCCTGCGGCGGCGTACCGCGCAGGGCCAGCGCCATCTGCAGGCGTTCGAGATTCTCTGCGGAGATCACTTCGCAGCCCCAGGAGGTCAGCAGGCTGACGATGCCGGCCAGCGCCAGTTCGTCGTCGTCCACCACCGCCAGCACCAGCCCGGACAGGCTGCCCGGAGTGCGCAGACGTTCCTCGCTTTGGCGAGGCGGCTCGGGTGCGCAGCGCCGTGCTCGCAGCGTGAATGCCGAACCGCGGGCCTGCGCCGACCGGATCGTCAGCGGCAGCTCGAGCAGGTCGGTGAGACGTCGCACGATCGCGAGGCCCAGGCCAAGTCCCTTGTGGCGCGCGCGCTCCGGATTGTCGAGCTGGACGAACTCGTGAAAGATCTGCTCCTGGGCCTCGGGCGGAATGCCGATGCCGCTGTCGCGGATCTGGATGTGCCAGCCCGAGCGCGCGTAGCGGCAGCACACCATGACACCGCCGAACGAGGTGTAGCGCAGGGCATTGGCGACCAGATTGCTGAGGATGCGCTCGACCAATACCGGGTCGCTGTTGATCCAGGCCACGGTCGGCCGAACTCGCAAGCGCAGGCCCTTGTCGCGTGCCAGTTGGGCAAAATCGTCCTCGATCCGCTTGAAGATCTGTTGCAGGGCAAACGGGCGGATCTCGGGTTGCAGCACGCCGGCGTCGAGCTTGGAGATGTCGAGCAGGCTGTCTAGCAGGGTTTCCATCGCTTCGGCGCTGGCGGCGATCTGGCGGACGAGTCGCGACGTGCGCGGTGGGTGCTCTAGTGCGGACAGCTCGGAAATGAACAGCACCAGGGCATGCATGGGCTGGCGAAGGTCGTGACTCGCGGCGGCCAGGAAGCGGGACTTCGCCAGGTTGGCGCGCTCGGCATCGTCGGTTCGATTGCGCATCTCCGAGGTCGCTTCTTCGATCCGGCGCTCCATCGTGCGCTGGGCTTCCTGCAGCCGCGAGGCCATTTCATTGACGCCGCCTGCCAGCTGCGCCAGGCTGCCGCCGCCGGTGACCGGCACCCGCTCCGACAGATTCCCATGTCCGATCCGTGCGACGGCCGAAGAAATCTCGCGGATCGGGCCGCTGACGCTGTTGCTGATGCGGCGCGCCAGCACGACGCCGCCGACCAGCACGGCGATCATGATCAGCACGCCATTGCCAAACAGCTCGTTGCGGCGGCGGGTCAGCGCGCTCAGCGAGATGTCGAGCACGACCGTGCCGAGCTGCTTGGGGTCGGCATTGGGCGATGGCGCGAGAATTTCCGACAGTTCGTCGGTGACGGTGAGCTGGCTGGCGCGGACCGGTTCGACGATGCGATAGCGGTCGCTGCCCCGCAGCACGCGATGGCCGGCCAGCTGGCCCGGTTCGGGGGGCGGGTAGGTGCCGCTGGCGGCCAGCAGCAGACCCTTGGTGTCGAGCACGCTGACGCCCTGGACGTCGTCCTCGCCGGCCACCGCGTTGGACAGGCGCTGCAGCAATTCGCCGTTGCCGGCGAACACGCCGAACTCGCTGGCGACTGCCAGCTGCCTTGCCAGTGCCTTGCCTCGCAGCAGGTGAGCCTGTTCGATCTCGCTGATCCGTGCGCTGGTGAAATAGGCGATCAGCACCACCGCCAGGATCGATGGCGGCAGCAGGGTCACCAGCGTGAGTCGGGCACGGATGCCCCAGCGACGCATCAGATTCGTCTCCTGTTCGGGATGCTACCCGTCATCGCGGGCTCGAGGCGATTCTCGCCCGCCGTCGGCGGAACGACAATGTCGAAATGTCCGTTGCATGGCTGCTGGAGCCGCCGGTCGTCGGCTCGGCGCGATGATTTCTCTCACGGTCAAAGCCAGCCGGCAGTTGAGATTTTGCAGGGTATGCGCTATTCATGACCGGCGAATTTTCGCTCAAGCCGAGGCAAAGCCGCGATGACCCGGATTCTGATCGTAGAAGACCACGCGCTGGTGCGTGAGGCAATGGCGCAGACCCTGCAGCATCTGGAGCCGGGTGTCGAGTGCGTCGAGGCGTCCAACGCCGATACCGCTCTGGAAAGGCTGTCCGAGACCCCGGACTGGGATCTGGCGGTGATCGACCTGATGCTGCCGGACATGAACGGCTTCTCCTTGCTCGGGGTCATGGCCAAGCGCTTTCCGGACATTCCTGCGATCGTGGTGTCGGCACTGGACGATCAGGCCTCGGTGCAGCGGGCACTGAAGGCCGGCGCATCGGGATTCGTGCCCAAGGCCAGTTCGGGCGCGGATCTGCTGAAGGCGATCCGGATCGTGCTCGACGGCGGCGTGTTCACGCCGGCCGGTATGAAGGATCAGGGGGAGAAGCGGCCGAGCGTCGGGCTCAATGAAAAGTTCGGGCTGACGGCGGCGCAGATGCGGGTCCTCGATCTGCTGACCCAGGGCAAGACGAACAAGGAAATCGCTGACTTGCTGGGATTGTCCGAAGGTACCGTCAAGGTCCACGTGTCGGCGATCTTCAAGGCGATGAAGGTGTCCAGCCGGGCCCAGGCGCTGGTCGTCATCGCACGCCACGGCGTGCGCCTGTAACAGGGCCGGGATTCCGGCCGGCTCAGTGCGGTTGCGCCAGCCGTTCGATCGCAGCCGGCGGCAGCGGGTGACTGGCATCGGCATCGTCGTCGTTTTCGCCGAGTTGGCGATAGGCCAGTTCCATCAGATCCATGACCTGACCGGCGACGGCCCGGCAGGCATTGGACAGCGGTGTCGGCATCGCGTCCGGGACCTGGCGCTGCAACAGCAACTTCGACGACGACAGCGCGGCCACCGGCCGCAGGATGCGGTGCCTGTAGTCGGACATCAGCTGGGCGACGCTGCGATCGGCCACCCGGCGCTGCCACGCGTTGCTGGGCCATTGGGTTGGCACTGCGTAGGCGCGTGGGAACAGGTCGAGGTCCTTGACGACGGTGCGGATGTCCTCGTGCGAATCGCGGAACGGCAGCAGTACGATGTCGGCGATCGAATAGAGCCGGCGATCCACCTCGGTACGGTTGCCGCCGCCATCGATGACGCCGAGCCAGTCGTCCATCGCCCGCAGCTTGTCGACGACCTTGCGCAGGGCTTCCGGCGTACGGGCGTCGGCCGTGATGTAGCGTCTGCCGGCCGGCTGCAGCGGTTCGCGGGCCGTATCCGTGAGAATGCAGGCGGAGCGCTGGCCCAGCAGGCCAAGCCCCTGACAGAGCATGTGTGACAGGGTGGTCTTGCCGGTGCCACCCTTGTTTCCGATGATGCAGACGATTTCAGCCATGTTGGGAACCTCCTCGGTGCATGGGATCGTCGCCGCGCCAAACGCCGCTACGGCAGATGCCGCTGACGATCCGGCCCCAATACCCGCACATTCTGGACCGCCGGCCGACCCGGCCGGGGTCGAAACAGAATCCGTTTTATCGGCCAGTTCGGCCTTTTCCTGAAGTGGGCCGGTAGAGCAGGAGTTCGGTCCTGCGCCGGTCATCTACGACGATGCGACGCACCGGCCGGACGCCCGGGATCTCGAAGGAGTTGGATATCAGCAGGCTGCCCGGCGGCATTTCACTGCAGGCCTTCGACCACACCCGGCTCATCGGCACCGGCGACAGGAAGGCGTATATGACGTCGACGTCGCGCCAGTCGGCGGCAAAGAAATCGCCGCGTCTGAAGCTGAGATTGTCGCAGCCGCGACTCTTCCAGCGGGACGCCAGGTAAGGCAGCGGAGAGGACTCGATGCCGCTGAAGCGCCAGCCGGGCAGCCGGACGGCGACGGCGTGGAGGAGACTGCCGGTGCCGCTGCCGATGTCGAGCATGTGTCCTGGCGCCCGCGTGGCCAGCAATTCAGCGAGCGCCGCGGCGGTACGGCGGTTGGTCAGATACAGCGGTACCCGGGTGCGATAGCTGCTCCAGAACACCAGCGCGGTGACGACGAAGGCCGCGAGATACCAGAGCGGGTGTAGGTCGAGCCCCTGCGCCAGCGCCAGTGCCGGCACGAAGGCGAGGTGGATCGGCAGCCACCAGCGCTCCGAGCGCAGCGCTGTCGCCAGCAGGCCGGCGCTCAGGCCCTGCAGCAGCGCGGGCTGCCAGATCGGCCGCAGCGGCACGATGCCGGCCTTGATGGCGACGGCAATGATCACGCAGGCGAGGAGCTGGGCGGCGAGGGCCTTGGCGAGCGGCATCGGGCGGCGGGCGTGGATGAGCGCCGCATGATAAACCGCCGCTCGTTCAGGCCGCCTTCTCCAGCGCGCGGTGCAACTGGGCCGAGACGTTCCGCCAGCGTGCGAGCAACTGCTCGCGGCGCGCGTCGCTGGCGGCCAGCGCAGCCAGCTTGACGTGGCCGAATCCGCGGATCGTCGCAGGCAGTTCGGCGATCTCGAGCGCCAGTGGCAGCCGATCGAAGGACAGGTGGTCGATCAGTTCGCCGACGTCACGTTCGTAGCGCCCGATCAATGCCCGCTCGGTGCGCCGCTCCTCGGTGCGGCCGAAGATGTCCCAGCGGCCGCCGCGCAGGCGCTTGAGCCGGGCGAGCAGGCGGAACAGCCGCATCATGCCCTTGCCCAAGCGACGCTTGGCGATGCGTCCGGTGTTGGGGTCGGGTCGGCTGAGCAACGGGGCGGCGAGGTGGAAATACACCTGGAAATCGCCGTCGAAGGTTTCATCGACGCGCTGCCAGAAGCGTGGGTCGCAATACAGGCGAGCGACCTCGTATTCGTCCTTGATCGCCAGCAGTCGGAAGAATTGGCGCGCGACGGCTTCGGTCAGGCGGTTCGAGTCGAGGCTCGCCTCGGCATGCCGCACGCGGGAGACCAGCCGGCGATAGCGCTCGGCGTAGGCTTCGTCCTGATATTCGGTCAGAAATGCGACACGCCGCCCGATGACTTCGTCGAGACTTTTCGAACGTGTCGGCTGCGCCGACGCAGGGGCTGCGCTGGCTGCCACGGCCGGCAGGTCGACCGCTGCGCGACGCCCCCACAGAAAGGCCTTCCGGTTCATCTCCACGGCGACGCCGTTCAACTCGATCGCCTGTTGCAGCGCTTCGAACGAGACCGGCACCATGCCCTTTTGCCAGGCGAAGCCCAGAAGGAACAGATTGGTGGCGATGGTGTCGCCGAGCAGCGCGGTGGCGAGTGCCTCGGCATCGAGGAAGTCGCAGGGGTCGCGGCCGATCGCCTCGACGATGCTTGCCTGCATCTTGTCGAGGGGAAACTGCCAGTCCGGATCGCGGGTGAAGTCCGAGGTCGGGGTCTCGGCACAGTTGACCACCGCCCGGGTGCGCTCCCGCGCCATCTTGGCAAGCGCCTCGACGCTCGCGCTGACGATGATGTCGCCGCCGATCACCGCGTCGGCCTCGCCTGCGGCAATGCGCACTGCGTGCAACTCGTCGGGTCGATCGGCGATGCGCACGTGGCTGAATACGGAACCGCCCTTTTGCGCGAGCCCGGTCATGTCGAGCACGGTGACGCCCTTGCCGTCGAGATGGGCCGCCATGCCGATCAGCGCGCCGATGGTGACGACGCCGGTGCCGCCGACACCGGTCACCATGATGCCGTAGGGGCGCCCGGTGGCGGGCAGCGTGGGTGGTGGCGGCTCGCCGAAGGCCGACTCGTCGACGGTGGCCGCGCGGCCCTTGCGCAGGCGGCCGCCCTCGATTGTGACGAAGCTCGGACAGAAGCCGTCGAGACAGGAGTAATCCTTGTTGCAGGTGCTCTGATCGATCGCCCGTTTGCGGCCGAATTCGGTCTCGACCGGCACCACCGACATGCAGTTCGACTGGGTGCTGCAATCGCCGCAGCCCTCGCATACCGCCTGATTGATGAACACGCGGCGGGCCGGATCGGGATACAGGCCGCGTTTGCGCCGGCGTCGCTTCTCGGCCGCGCAGGTCTGGTCGTAGATCAGTGCCGATACGCCGGGGGTCTCGCGCAGGTCGCGCTGGATCGACTCGAGTTCTTGCCGGTGGCGGACCGGTACGCCATGGGGCAGGTCGGGTGCACCGTAGGCGCGCTCGGTGCCGTCGGTGACGATGACGATGTTGTGCACGCCTTCCGCGAGCAACTGGCGCACGATCATCGGCACCGTCAGCTCGCCGTCCACCGGCTGGCCGCCGGTCATCGCGACCGCGTCGTTGTAGAGGATCTTGTAGGTGATGTTGACCCTGGCAGAGACGGCTTGGCGGATCGCCAGCAATCCGGAGTGGAAGTAGGTGCCGTCGCCGAGGTTGGCAAAGATGTGCGGCTCGCGGGTGAACGGTGCCTGGCCGACCCAGGGCACGCCCTCACCGCCCATCTGGGTGAAGGTGCCGGTGCGCCGTTCCGGCATCCAGTTCACCATGTAGTGACAGCCGATGCCGGCGAGTGCGCGCGATCCTTCCGGCACCCGGGTCGAGGTGTTGTGCGGGCAGCCGGAGCAGAAGGTCGGCACCCGGTCGATCGCGAACACGCGTTTCGACAGCGCCGCTTCCTTGGCTTCGAGGAACGCCAGGCGGGCCTTGATCCGGTCCGATGTGAAGAAGCGGGCGACGCGGCCGGCGATGGCGCGCGCGATCATCGCCGGCGTCAGTTCGCCAGCCGCCGGCAGCAGCCAGTCACCGTGGTCGACGGTGCCGTCCGCGGAAGGGATCATCGCCCATTCGCCCTTTTCGTCGAACTTGCCGACCACCCTCGGCCGAACGTCCTCGCGCCAGTTGTAGAGTTCTTCCTTCAACTGATATTCGAGCAACTGGCGCTTCTCCTCGACTACCAGGATCTCGTCGAGTCCCTCGGCGAAATGGCGCACCCCTTCGGCCTCGAGCGGCCACACCATGCCGACCTTGTACAGCCGGATGCCGATCTCGGCTGCGCGTGCTTGGTCGATGCCCAGATCGTCGAGCGCCTGGCGCACGTCGAGATAGCTCTTGCCCGACGTGATGATGCCCAGTCTTGCCGCCGGTGAATCGATCACTATCCGGTTGAGGCCATTGGCGCGGCAATAGGCCAGCGCCGCATAGAGCTTGTAGTTCAGCAGGCGGCGCTCCTGCACCAGCGGCGGATCCGGCCAGCGGAGGTTCAGCCCGTCGGCCGGCAGCGCGAAGTCCTTCGGAATCTTCACCTGCACCCGATGCGGGTCGACGTCGACCGAGGCCGAGGTCTCGACGGTGTCGGCGAGCGCCTTGAAGGCGACCCAGCAACCGGAATAGCGAGACAGGGCCCAGCCGTGCACGCCGTAGTCGATGTATTCCTGGACGCCGCCCGGGGCCAGTACCGGCATCATCATCGACTTGAAGAAGTGATCGGTCTGGTGCGGAAAGGTGGAGGACTTGGCCGCGTGGTCGTCTCCGGCGATCGCCAGCACGCCACCGTGCTTGGACGAACCGGCCGCATTGGCGTGGCGAAAGACGTCGCCGCAGCGGTCGACGCCGGGACCTTTGCCATACCACATCGCGAACACGCCATCGCCGGTGGCGTGGGGCGACAGGCTCACCTGCTGCGAGCCCCATACCGCGGTCGCCGCCATGTCCTCGTTGATGCCCGGCTGGAACACGATTTTGCGCCGCTCGAGATGGGTTCGCGCCTTCCAAAGGGTCTGGTCCAGGCCGCCGAGGGGCGAGCCGCGGTAGCCCGAAACGAATCCGGCGGTGTCGAGGCCGGCGCTGCGGTCGCGTTCCTGTTGAATCATCAGCAGTCGCACCAGCGCTTGATAGCCGGTCAGATAGACGCGGCCCGACGGGCTGGTGTACTTGTCTTCGAGCGAAGCAGTGGGCTTCGCCGCCTGCGGGTCGGGGGACATGTCGAACTCCACTCTTGGTGTCGGTTGCCGTGCATCGGCGGTTGCCGCCTTTTTGGGGTCCGCGCCGCCGCGTTCGCATCCTCATTGTAGCCACCCCCGGCGATGCCCGGCCGGCCCGGCGATGCGAATACCAGCGCGCTTTTGCGACGATCGCCACACGCGCGTGGCGGCGTCCCGCGAAATTGCAATTCGATGTTTGACAGGGGCCAATCTGGCGACTAGAATTCGGCGCTTTCCGCTAGGAGGGGTTCCCGAGCGGTCAAAGGGAGCAGACTGTAAATCTGCCGGCTCAGCCTTCGAAGGTTCGAATCCTTCCCCCTCCACCAGAAGATTGGCTGAATCTCGCGGTCCCGTAGCGGAGCGCGAGTTGCGGGTGAGGTGTCGGCAGCGTTGTACGCGGGTGTAGCTCAATGGTAGAGCAGAAGCCTTCCAAGCTTACGACGAGGGTTCGATTCCCTTCACCCGCTCCAGTTGCATGCTTTGCGGGCCCATGTAGCTCAGT
>JAGRFY010000099.1 GCA_020445765.1 Rhodocyclaceae bacterium
GATTCGAGATCTATCAGCGAGTCTTTGCGTCGGGCGAACTCAAGGCCATGTTGAACCCCTTCACCGAGCCGACCCCGGAAGGGGTCAGGAAAGCGGAAGTCCTGGTCAGTGTCCGCGCCGATCCAAATTTGACCAGGGGTGCCGATTGAATTTTGACCAGGGGCGATAGCTGCCTGTCATGACGGCAGCTGTGGATAAGTGTATCGCTTCAGCGCCCTGTTGGTCCTCCTTTTCTGCGGCTTGAGTTGGATTGGATTCGCCGTGTCCGCCGCGAAGGGCGTAGCCCGAAGCGGCGGACACGGCGACGGCGTGCTTACCCGGGTACGGGCTCGTGCCGGGCGATCTCGCGGGAACGGATCCGTGCCTTGGCGACGCCCGTACTGTGCTGGAAGCGGTAGGAGTCGTTCCCGGTCTCGACGATGTGGCAGTGGTGGGTGAGCCGATCGAGCAGCGCCGTGGTCATCTTGGCATCGGCGAACACGCGGGCCGCGGTGCAGAAGTCCGATCCGCGCTGCGCCATGCCTGCCATGACCGAAGACGACCAGCAAGCCCTCAAGGAACTCGACGAAGTCCTGAAGACGATGACGATGCCTGCCGCAGCCCCCAAGCAAGGTACGTGACATGGCGCCCCGGCTGCGCAACCGCCCGCTGCCCGGTGTCCCCCCCTCACACCGGTGCCGGGCCGCACGAACAGCCTTCGCTCCGAGGTCTCGCAATACCCTCGGAATCGTTCGCGCGTAGCCGGAGCGCGTCATACGGAGTATCTCCGACTCGGTACGGCAAATTGACACACCTCCCTCCGGCCGAGCTTGACCAGGCGTGACCCCGCGCCTGGATTTTTTTTGCCCGCGACCTCCATCGTCGGCACCGATTGACGGCGAGCGGCGCCGGCGCGCCGACACGGCAGGCAGGTGCGCCCCTGCATCCATCGCTCGCAACGCCCCCGCCTGCCGGGACCGTGCAGCCCATCCGCCGTCGCGCATTCGCGGGCACATTGCTCGCACGAAGCACTAACATGGCACGAAGGCGGTCCACCCGCCGACGCCGGCGATGCGCCACCGTCCAACCAACACAGTCATGCAGTCCATAGGGGTTGCCCTCAGATGGCGACGTTATTGATCGTCTACCACTCGATGACCGGCGGCACACGGCAACTGGCCGAAGCCGCCGCTGCCGGCGCCCGCAGCGAAGCCGATGCCACGGTACGCTTGCTGCACGCCGCCGATGCCGGCCCCGATGACGTGCTGGATGCAGACGGATACCTCTTCGCCACGCCGGAGAACCTGGCCGCCATCTCCGGACAAATGAAGGACTTCTTCGATCGCTGCTACTACGCCGCACTCGACCGGATCAACGGCCGCCCCTACGCCGCCCTGGTCTGCGCCGGCAGCGACGGCAGCAATGCCGTTCGCCAGATCGAGCGCATCGCCACCGGCTGGCGGCTGAAGGCGGCCGCAGCGCCGATCATCGTCTGCACCCACGCCCAGACCACGGCCGAGATCCTCGCCCCCAAGCAGATCGCCGTCGAAGACCTCGCCGATTGCGAAGCGCTCGGCGCGGCCCTCGCCGCCGGCCTGGTGATGGGCATCTTTTGACGCCAAGTCGCGCGCCCCGACCCGCCACGGCCCATCCGCAAGGTGCCCGCAGGAGATTCCGCGCCGCCCCCGGCCAGCTTTGAAGCGAGCACTTCCGGGGCGCCTGTGGCACCTCGTCTGATGCGGGCTACCAACGGCCGCGAACCCCGGTATGCACCACGCAAGGCTGCAACGACACAGTAACGCCTTCGTTGGGGGTTGTTGCAGCGAGGCCGTCTGTCTGATCATTGTCGAACGATCATCGCCCATGCGGGGCCTTCGGATCTCCTGGGCATGTCGGATCGCACCGGACGCCTTCGAGGTTCCTCGAGCGGCTTCCCCGGGCCGAGCAGGCTCGCCCCCTCGGGCCACCCGCAGTCGATTTGCCAATCGGCGCGCGTGCATCCCGCGACAACCGGCCCGGGCGCGTGGCATGGCTCGGGAGATCGAATCCGGACGCCTTGACCGCGCGGCGAGCACGGCTCGCAGATGCCTGCTGCGGGGAGCCGGCACGTCACGTCCGAGGCACTGGCTGCGACAGGGCGGCGTGCCACGCCCAGCCCGAACAACATCCTTCCTGGAAATCCACTTCCCCTTTCCGGCGACACGGTATTGTCCCGAATCCTTGTCAAGAAGACCCAGGGCGCGTCGAAGGGCCAGTACCGAACAGGATCGACTTGGTGTTGGCGACCGGGATATTCCAGTACAACGGCGCACCCTGATCGGTCACGTATTCGACGCGGCCCCTTTGACCAGCACACGACAATGCTCGATGTAGTAGAGGTGGACACACTTGGAGTGAAGAATCGTCTTGAGGTCGGTGGGCGGTATCTGTTTCATCGATGGCGCTCAGCTGTAAGACGGCCGCCCCGAAATAGCCTTCTGGCCAATTCCTTGGTGGGTCGATGGCGTGGGGTCGAAGAATGGTCCCCAAAAGCCGTGCGCTCCAAATTGTGGCAGCCGAAACATGACGTGACAGATAGATCAAGACGCGTGACAAATTCCACGCGGCCCGATCGTCGCCAGACGCGTCGACATGGCGACGCGCTGAGCCAAATGCCCCCGGCTCACCCCTCCGTCAGCGTCATCAGCATGTCGGCATACCACGCACAATTCAGCCCGAGCGCTTCGTCCGCCGCGTGGTCGCGGCTGCCCATGTCAAGGCGCGCGGAGTGGATGCCGAGCAGGTGCCAGGGCAGTTCGCCCATGCCCTTGCCGGGCTTGGCTGCCCGCATCACCACCGGTGCGCCGCTGATGCCGCGGTGGGTACGGGCGTCGGTCAGGAAATAGCCGCTGCCCTGGAAGCGCAGCCCGAATGAAGAAGCGACAATGGCCTGGCGGGCGACCGGCAGGCGGTGCAGCTCGTCGCCGAAACCGAGCGGGAAGCCGATCACCAGCAGCGGCGTGCCGACTTCGACGGCATCGAGGTCGGCCAGCAGGTGGGCCGGCGTGAAGGGCGAGAGCCAGGCGTCTTCGGGCAGCGCGTCGCGGTCCAGCTCGATCGCCGCGACATCGACGTCGCCGGCCTTGTCGCTGCCCTGGCGCCACAGGGCCTTTCCGTCCCGGTAGAGCGGCACCGAGAAGCCGACGCACTCGACGATGTTGTCCGGATCGGTGTGGATGTCGATGGTGAGCTGGTCCGGCAGATGACCACTGGCGTCGTCGCGCAGCACATGGCGGCTGCTGACCAGGAACAGGCGCTCGTCGCGTTCGAAGAAGAAGCCGCTGGCGTTGGACAGATTGCGACCGCGCTGGTGGGTGCCGATCGCGGCTGCGGCGAGGAGAATGGATTCGATCATCGGGTGCAATTCGCAGGTCTGGGCCGGTACGTCTGCCGGCGATTCCCTGATTGTCCCGCAAATCGCGACGCTGCCCTGTCGGCGCACGCCGGCCCCGCCTGTCGGAGCTCAGGAACTCAGGCCGCTGCCGGCTGCACCGTCGCCTGCGTTTCGAGCCCGCGCGCCAGGCGCCATTGCTTGACCAGCCCGTAGATCGCCGGGATCACCCCGAGGGTCAGCACGGTCGACGAAATCATGCCGCCGACCATCGGCGCGGCGATCCGGCTCATCACCTCGGCGCCGGTGCCGCCGCTCCACATGATCGGCAACAGGCCGGCCATGATCGCGACCACGGTCATCATCTTCGGCCGGACGCGCTCGACCGCGCCCTCCATGATCGCTGCGTAGAGATCGGTGGCCACCGGCTCGCGGCCCTCCAGGGCGCGGCGCGCCTTGATCGCCTCCCAGGCCTGGTCGAGGTAGATCAGCATCACCACCCCGGTCTCGGCAGCGACGCCGGCCAGCGCGATGAAACCGACCGCGACGGCGACGCTGAGGTTGTAGTCGAGCCACCACATCAGCCAGACGCCGCCGACCAGCGCGAAGGGCACCGACAGCATCACGATCAGGGTCTCGGTCAGGCGCCGGAAATTGATGTAGAGCAGCACGAAGATGATCGCGAGCGTGACCGGCACGACCACCGCGAGCTTGGCCTTGGCCCGCTCCATGTATTCGAACTGGCCCGACCAGGTGGCGTAGTAGCCGGGCGGGAACGACACCTTGCCGGCCACCGCCCGCTGGGCATCGGCGACGAAGGAGCCGACGTCGCGATCTCGGATGTCCACATAGACGTAGGCGGCGAGCAAGGCATTTTCGGTCTTGATCGCGGCCGCTCCCTGGCGGATGACGATGCGCGCGAGCTGGCCCAGCGGCACCATGCCATCGGCGGTCGGCACGAACACTTCGGTGGCGATGCGCTGGGGGTCGGAGCGCAGCTCGCGGGGGTAGCGCACCGAAATGCCGTAGCGTTCCAGGCCCTCGACCGCGGTGGTCACGGTCTCGCCGCCGAGAGCGGTCGAGATCACCCGCTGGAAATCGCCGACGGTCACGCCGTAACGCGCAAGCTGGTCGCGGCGCGGCGCGATGTCGACGTAGAAGCCGCCCATCACGCGCTCGGCATAGGCGCTTGAGGTACCCGGCACCTCGCGCACCGCCTGTTCGATCTGGCGCGCCAGGTCCTCGATAACCTTGAGGTCGGCGCCGAACACCTTGACGCCGACCGGCGTGCGGATGCCGGTTGACAGCATGTCGATGCGCGCCTTGATCGGCATCGTCCACGAATTCGCCACGCCCGGGAACTTGAGCGCCGCGTCCATCTCGGCGATCAGCTTGTCCACGTCGATGCCGGCCCGCCAATCCGATTTCGGCTTGAGGTTGATGACCGTCTCGAACATCTCCAGCGGCGCCGGGTCGGTGGCCGACTCGGCGCGCCCGGCCTTGCCGTAGACCGACTCGACTTCCGGGAAGGTCTTGATGATGCGGTTGGTGGTGGCCAGCAGCCGCGAGGCCTCGGTCACCGACATGCCCGGCAGCGAGGCCGGCATGTAGAAGATCGAACCTTCGTTCAGCGTCGGCATGAACTCGGAGCCGAGTTCACGCGCCGGGAACACCGTGACCGCCATCGACGCCGCTGCCAGCAGCAGGGTCAGCGCCCGGTGGCGCATCACCCAGCGGATGATCGGCCGGTAGAGCCAGATCAGGAAGCGATTCACCGGGTTCCGGTGCTCCGGCATGATCCGCCCGCGCACGAAGAACAGCATCAGCACCGGCACCAGGGTCACCGAGAGCAGCGCCGCGCCGGCCATGGCGAAGGTCTTGGTGAAGGCCAGCGGTCCGAACAGCCGCCCCTCCTGTCCTTCCAGCGTGAATACCGGCAGGAAGGACACGGTGATGATCAGCAGCGAGAAGAACAGCGCCGGGCCAACCTCCTGGCAGGCGCGGATCATCGTCTCGGCCCGCAAGCGGCGATCGGCGTCGGGCGGCAGACGCTCCAGGCGCTTGTGGGCGTTCTCGATCATCACGATGGCGGCGTCGACCATCGCGCCGATGGCGATCGCGATGCCGCCCAGGCTCATGATGTTGCTGCCCATGCCCATCATCCGCATCGCGATGAAGGCGATCAGGATGCCGATCGGCAGCGTGATGATCGCGACCAGGGCGCTGCGCACGTGCATCAGAAAGACCACGCACACCACCGCCACGATCACGCTTTCCTCGAGCAGGGTCCATTGCAGGTTGGCGATCGCCCGTTCGATCAGCGTCGAACGGTCGTACACCGGCACGATCTCGGTGCCGGCCGGCAGGCCGGGCGTGATCTCGGCGATCTTGTCCTTGACGCTGGCGATCACGTCGAGCGCGTTCTGACCGAAGCGGGCCATGACGATGCCCGAGGCCACTTCGCCCTCGCCGTTCAGCTCCGCCAGCCCGCGTCGCGATGCCGGCACCAGTTCGACGCGGGCGACGTCACGCACCAGCACCGGCGTGCCACCTTCGCTCTTCAGCACCAGTTGGCCAATGTCGTCGACGCCCTGCAGGTAGCCGAGGCCGCGGACCATGTACTCCTTTTCGGCGAGTTCCAGCACGCGGCCGCCGACATCGCGATTCGATTCGCGGATGACCTCGGTCAGCCGCGCCAGCGGGATGCCGTAGGTGGCCAGCCGATGCGGATCGACGGTGACCTGGTACTCCTTGACGAAGCCGCCGACACTGGCCACTTCGGCCACGCCCTCGGCCTTGGTGAGTTGGTAGCGCACGTACCAGTCCTGCTGGCTGCGAAGCTCGGCCAGCGACTGGTCGGCGCCCTTCAGCGCGTATTGATAGACCCAGCCGACACCGGTCGCGTCGGGGCCGATCTGCGGCGTCACCCCCTCCGGCAGCCTTCCCGCGGCCGAACTGAGATATTCCAGCACCCGCGAACGCGCCCAGTAGATGTCGGTACCGTCCTCGAAGATCACATACACGTAGGAGGCGCCGAAAATCGAGAAGCCGCGCACCACCTTGGCCTTCGGCACCGCCAGCATCGCCGTCGTCAGCGTGTAGGTGATCTGGTCCTCGACCACCCGCGGCGCCTGGCCGGGATAGCGGGTGAATACGATCACCTGCACGTCGGAGAGGTCCGGCAGCGCGTCGAGCGGTGTCGTGCGCACCGCGTAGACGCCGGCGCCGACGACCGCGGCGGTGAACAGCAGCACCAGGAAGACGTTGCGCGCGGACCACGCGATCAGGCGATCCAGCATCAACGGCTCCCGCCTTTGGCCGGCTGCCGCTCGGCTTCGACGATGACGAATTCGCCATTGCCGCGATCTTCGAAGGTGAAGCGGATCGGCTCGCCCGGCGCGATGCCGTCGAACACCGTGGGCGACGCCATGCCGAACTCCATCGTCATCGCCGGCCACTGCAGATCGGGGATCGGGTCGTGGTTCATCGACGCGATGTTCTCGTCCACGTACAGTTCATCGATCGAGCCGGTGGCTTGATATCGCTTCGGCCCGGCCGCCTTCGGTTCGGTGAAGCTCGCCAGCGCCGCCTTCAGGTTGCTTTCCGAATCGATCAGGAAGTTGGCGGCGATCACCACTTCGTCGCCGGACGACACGCCGTCGAGCACCTCGACGTGGTCGCGACCGCGAATGCCCAGACGCACCGGCTGCGGGCGGAAGCGACCCTCGCCTTCGGCCAGCAGCACGACCTGGCGGTGACCCTGGTCGATCACCGCCGACAGCGGCACGGCCAGCCGCGGCTCGCTGCCGGCGGCGGCGAGCTCGACGTGGGCGAACATGCCGGGGCGCAGCAGGCCGTCGCGGTTGTCCAGTTCGAGCCGTACCGGGGTCGTGCGGGTCGGCGCGTTCAGCGTCGGATAGAGGTAGGTCACCTCGGCGTCGAAGCGGCGCTCCGGATAAGCGTCGATCAGCACCTCCGCCCGCTGTCCCGGCGCGACTTGCGCAAGCGCCTGTTCGTACACTTCGGCAATCACCCACACCCGCGACAGGTCGGCGATCCGATAGATCGTCTCGCCGGCCTGGAAGCGCATGCCGGCGACCGCCTTCTTGTCGAGCACTACACCGCTCGTCGGCGCAGAAAACACGATCTTGTCGCCACGCGCGCGGGCATTGGCCGGCAACTGCCAGTTGCGCAGGCGCTCGCCCGCCGCCTCGGCCAGCCGGCGGGCACCGTCGCGCGCGCCGTCGTCGCCGCCAGCCGCAGCCTTGGCGAGCCGCTCGGCGATCGCCAGTTCCTTCTTCGCCGACACCAGCTCCGGGCTGTAGACGGAAAACAGCGGCTGGCCACGACGCACCGGGTCGCCGGTGGCATCGACGTACAGGCGCTCGATCCAGCCACCGAAGCGCGGCGCCACGTCGTGGATCGCGCGCTCGTTCACCTCGATCCGTCCGACCACCCGCACGGCCGCATCGATCACCACCGGTTCGGCCCGGGCGGTGCGCACGCCGAGGGTCTGCATCCGCGCCGGGCTGACCGCCACCGCGCCACTGTCGTCCGGCCCCTCGCCCTCAAAGACCGGGATGTAGTCCATCCCCATCGAATCCTTCTTCGGCACCGGCGAAGTGTCCGGCAGCCCCATCGGGTTGCGGTAGTAGAGGATCTTGCGTTCGCCGCCGTCGGCATCGCCCGCCGCGGCCACCGGCGCCACCGCCTGCAGCGGCGCCGGTACGCCAAGCCAGTCGCCGGCCGCCAGCGTCGCCGCGACGACGGCGGCGAGCGCGATTCCCATGCTGCGAGTCACAATGCTTCTCCCAGAATCCGTTCGATTTCGGCGACCCCGAGCCAGGCCTCGACGCGGGATTCCAGCAGCGCCAGCCGCGTCTGCAGGATCCGGCGCTGGGCCTCGATCAGCGTATCGAAATTGACCGTGCCGGTCTCGTAGCCGGCCTCGGCCGCCTCGAGCGCGGCACGGGACTGCGGCAGCAGACTGTGCTCGAGCAGGCGCGCACGGGCACGGGCTGCTCCGACCCCCGCCCACAGCTCGCCGAGGCGCCCGTCGATTCGCGCCTCGGCCGCCGCGACGCGATCGTTGGCAGCCTGTTGCAGGTATCCGGCCCGACGCTCGTCGTCGAGGCGGCGCGTGCGCTGCAGCGGGATGTTGAGTTCAAGCATCAGGTCCCAGCTGTCTTCACCATTGCGGGGACGATTGTTGGTCAGGCCCACCGCAAAGTCCGGATAGCGCTCGCGCACCACCAGTTCGCGGGCCACTCCGCTGGCCTCGGCGCCGGCACGCAGCACCGCCAGCTCCGGCGCCCGGTCGCGGGCGCGGGCCGACAACTCGGCCAGCGGCGGCAGTGCAAGCGGCAGCGGCAGCGCCTGCGGCTCGGCCAGCGGGGCGTCGGCCGGGCGCGGCAGGGCCGCATTGAGCCGGGCACGGGCCTCGGCAATGCGCCGCCCGGTCTCGAGCAGATCGATGCGCACGCGGGTGATTTCGCCCTGCGCCCGCAGCGCGTCCTGCTGTGGCACCAGCCCGACCGCATAACGCGTCAGCACCAGTTGCTCGAGGGCCTCGAGCAGGCTCAGGGTGTCACGCTGGATGCGGTCGCGACCGTCGGCTTCGACGTAGCGCGCGAAGGCCTGCTTGATGTCCGTCTCGATCTGCGCCGCGCCGACATCGATCGCCTGCCGCGACTGCGCCGCCCGGCTGCGAGCAAGCTCGCCGCGCAACGCGCGCTTGCCCCAGAACGGCAATGCCTGGATCAACCGGTAGCGGGTGACGCCGACCTCGCCGGGCAGCAGTGACGCGTCGCGCCCGCTGGCGGCGTTGGTGAAATCCATCAGTTCGAGCTGGAAGCGCGGATCGGGCAATGCGTCGGCAACCCCGACCTGCTCGCGGGCGGCGTCGGCGTCGCGGGCCAGCGCGGCGAGTTCCGGATTGTGGCTGCGGGCGTATTCGAGCAGGCCCGGGAGGTCGCTGCCGAGCACGGCGAGCGCCGGTTGCGGAGACCCGGCCACGAGCGCCCACAGCAGCAGCGCGCCGGCACGAAGCAGCATTCGACGAGAAGCAGTCAAGGGAAGCGGATCCGGGTCGATTGCGAGCGTCCGCGCGGCTGCGCGGACGCTCTACAGGGGCTTGGGCGGGTGCTACTCGGCTGGCGCGAGTTCGGTGACGGTCAGCGCGCCGCCGATGTCCTCGGCCTTGAAGCGGATCTTGTCGCCCGGCTTGACGCGGTCGAGCATCGCCTCGTCCTTGACCCGGAACACCATTGTCATCGGCGGCATGTCGAGGTTGGTGAGCGGACCATGCTTGATCGTGATCCGCCCACGCGACTTGGCCACCTTGCGCACGACCCCGTCGGCCATCATGTCGGCGCTGGCGGTGCGCGCCTGGGCGTCCGGCATCGGCGAGTGGCTCGAATCGGCAAACGCGGCTACCGAGATCAGGGTCAGGCCGAGGCCGGCCGCAGCGAGAAGCGTCTTCATGGGCATTCCGGATGGCTGTCGTGATGCACTGCAGTATCGACCCGGCCGGCCAACGCCAAGCTGACCGCAACATTACATTTCTGTCAGGAAACGCCTGGTTGCCGGCTCAGTCGCCTGCGGCCTGTTGCGACAACCGGGCCTGGTGGGTGCGCTGAGCGGCCGGCCAGGTGCTCTTGATATAGGCCAGCGTCGCGATGATCTCGCGATCGTCGAGCACCTCGCCATAGGCCGGCATGTCGCTCAAATAGCCGGGGGGCGCGTGAACGCCG
>JAGRFY010000018.1:0-1337 GCA_020445765.1 Rhodocyclaceae bacterium
CGATCGCCTTGTCGGGCAGATGGCGGTCGTTGATGTACTTGGCCGACAGCTCGGCGGCCGAACTCAGAGCCGCCTGCGAATACTTGATGCCGTGGTGTTCCTCGAAGCGGGTCTTCAGGCCCTTAAGGATCTCGACCGTCTCGGCCACCGAGGGCTCGACGACGTCGATCTTCTGGAAGCGCCGCGACAGTGCGTGATCCTTCTCGAAGATCTGACGGAACTCGCTGTAGGTGGTGGCCCCGATGCACTTCAACTGGCCGCTGGACAGGGCCGGCTTGAGCAGGTTGGAGGCGTCGAGGGTGCCGCCAGAGGCCGCGCCGGCACCGATCAGCGTATGGATCTCGTCGATGAACAGGATCGCATTGGTGTGATCGACCAACTGCTTCAGTACGGCCTTCAGGCGTTGCTCGAAATCGCCGCGATACTTGGTGCCGGCCAGCAACGCGCCCATGTCGAGCGCGAACACCTGCGCCTCGTTGAGGATCTCGGGGACCCGGCCCTCGACGATGCGGCGTGCCAGTCCTTCGGCGATCGCGGTCTTGCCGACGCCGGCTTCGCCGACCAGCAGGGGATTGTTCTTGCGGCGCCGGCACAGCGTCTGGATGACGCGCTCGAGTTCCTTGTCGCGGCCGATCAGTGGATCGATCTTGCCGACCAGGGCCTGCTGGTTGAGGTTCTGCGTATAGTTCTCGAGTGCGCCGCCGGTGGCCGGGGCTTCCTGTTCGGCCTCGGCCTGTTCGGCGGGTTCGCCCCCCTTGGCACCCGGTGCCTGCGGCGGCGCCTTGGCCACGCCGTGGGAGATGAAATTGACCACGTCGAGGCGGGAGACGTTCTGGCGCTGCAGGAAGTAGACCGCGTGCGAGTCCTTCTCGCCGAAGATCGCGACCAGCACGTTGGCGCCGGTGACCTCCTTCTTGCCGGAAGACTGGACGTGCAGGATCGCGCGCTGGATGACGCGCTGGAAGCCCAGCGTCGGCTGGGTGTCGATCTCTTCCTCGCCCTCGACCTTCGGCGTGTGCTCGTTGATGAAGGTGGTCAATTCCTTGCGCAACTCGTCGATGTTGGCCGCGCATGCGCGCAACACTTCGGCTGCCGACGGGTTGTCGAGCAGCGCGAGCAGCAGGTGTTCGACCGTGATGAATTCGTGCCGCTTCTGTCGCGCCTCGACGAACGCCATGTGCAGGCTGACTTCGAGTTCCTGAGCGATCATGACTAGCTTTCCTCCATCACGCATGCAAGGGGGTGTTGATGCTGCCTTGCGTAGCTTACGACCTGTTCGACCTTGGTGGCTGCGACATCTTTGGGGAATACCCCGCAGATCCCCATGCCTTCCCTGT
>JAGRFY010000018.1:1539-24738 GCA_020445765.1 Rhodocyclaceae bacterium
CATTGAGAGTGCAACACGTGCCAAGTGGCCTGTCTGTGGGATTTTTCGCTGATCACGTGGTTGATGCGGATATTGCGCTGCGGCCTGGAGTCAAGCTCATGATTTGTTGGAAATTTTGTGTCTTTATCTGGCAAATGCATGATCTTTCTGGGAAAAAATGGTGCGCCGCCACAGGGCGCGCGCCCGCGAAAACCATTGACGACGCCTGGACGAGACAGTAAAAGCTGAACGGTGTTTCGAGGCAGTTTCGCGCGCTGGTCCTGTCAGACGCGCCTCCGATCGAGGTTTCGGATCGGCAGTGCTGGTTCCGCTCTACACCGCGAGACACACCCCGGCTGCGGCCGGGTCGGATAAGCGTTAATTTGAAGGAAAGAGCAATATGGCAACTGGCACTGTTAAGTGGTTCAACGACTCGAAGGGCTACGGCTTCATTACCCCGGACGACGGCAGCGAAGATCTCTTTGCGCATTTCTCCGCCATCAACATGAGCGGCTTCAAGTCGCTGAAGGAGGGCGAGAAGGTGTCGTTCGAAGTGACGCAGGGCCCGAAGGGTAAACAGGCCTCGAACATCCAGAGAGCTTGAGGGAGAAAAGTCGGATCCCCGTGTAGCGCAGCCGCGTACGCGGGAGAAGCCGGACAGCATCAAGATTGGCCGCCAGCGGGGCTTGCCCCTGGCGGCTTTTTCGCGCCTGTGGCGCGCGGCGCGGCCGTCGGGTCGCGCGGCCACAAAAAAACCCGCTCGAGGCGGGTTCTCTTCGGCGGCGAGCGTTGCCGGGCTTACTTCAGCTTCACTTCCTTGTAGGCGACGTGCTTTCGCGCCTTCGGGTCGTACTTCATGAACTCCAGTTTCTGCGGCGTGGTGCGCTTGTTCTTGGAGGTCGTGTAGAAGTGGCCCGTGCCGGCAGTGGACTCGAGCTTGATCTTTTCGCGGGCACCTTTGGCCATGGCAATCTCCGATCGGCTTCCTGATTCTGGGTTAGAGCTTGTCGCCGCGGGCGCGCAGTTCCGCCATCACCGCGTCGATACCTTTCTTGTCGATCGTGCGAAGCCCGGCACTGGAGACGCGCAGGCGAACCCAGCGGTTCTCGGCCTCGCTCCAGAACCTGCGATATTGCAGGTTCGGCAGGAAGCGGCGCTTGGTCTTGTTGTGCGCGTGGGAAACGTTGTTCCCGACCATCGGTGCCTTTCCGGTTACTTGGCAAACGCGAGCCATCTTCTGCTCCAGGAATTCGTTGAGTCGAAAAGCCGAGCATTGTACGCGCGAGCGCGGCGACAAGGCAAGTCCGGAGTCCGGCGCCCAACGCTCAGACCATTCCACGCTCGGCCAGCGAGGTCGGTGGCGCATTGCCGGCGACGATGAAGTGGTCGAGCACGGCGACGTCGATCAGTGCCAGCGCTTCTTTCAGCGTGCGGGTCAAGGCAATGTCGGCCTGGCTCGGTTCGCGCGCGCCGGACGGGTGGTTGTGGGCCAGCAGTACCGCGGTGGCCGAGCGTTCGAGCGCCAGACGGGCGACCTCCCGCGGGTACACGCTGGTCTGGTTGACGGTGCCCCGGAACAACTCGACGTCTTCGATCAGGCGGTTCTGCTGGTCCAGCAGCAAGACCATGAAGACCTCGTGCTCGAGCGGCGCCAGGCGCAGGCGCAGCCAGTCGCGTACGGTCTCGGGGCGATCGAACACACAGCCGTCCTTGAGTTGTTCGCCGAGGGCGCGGCGGGCGAGTTCGAGCACGGCCTGCAGCTGCGCGTACTTCGCGACGCCCATGCCGGGCACCGACGCGAATTCGGAGGCGCTGGCATTGCACAGCCGAGTCAGGGTGCCGAAGCGGTCCAGCAGATCGCGCCCGAGGTCCACGGCACTGCGTCCGGCGATGCCGACCCGTAGGAAGAGCGCCAGCAACTCGGCATCCGACAGGGCTTCGGCGCCGCGCGCCAGCAGCTTCTCGCGTGGCCGCTCGGCGGACGGCCAGGATCGAATGGTCATGCGTGTAGAATCCAGCTCACCAGTCAGCGGGCAGATTCTAGAGCCGATGGGCGAACTGCAGGGCAAAAAATTCATTCTGGGTATCACCGGTGGTGTCGCCGCATACAAATCGGCAGAACTGCTGCGCCTGTTGGTGAAGGCCGGCGCCGAAGTCGAGGTGGTGCTGACCGAGGCCGGCGCACGGTTCGTCACCGCGGTGACCTATCAGGCACTGTCGGGACGGCCGGTATGGACCGACCTGTGGGATGCGCGGGCCGACAACAACATGGCCCACATCGATCTCGGCCGACAGGCCGATGCCATCCTGGTGGCGCCGGCCACAGCCGATTTCATCGCCCGCATTGCGCACGGCCTGGCCAACGATCTGCTCACCACTCTGTGCCTGGCGCGCGAAGTGCCGCTTCTGGTGGCGCCTGCGATGAACCGCCAGATGTGGGAAAACCCGGCGACCCGACGCAATGTCGCGATCATCGGCGCCGACGGCGTCGCCATCCTGGGTCCGGCTGCCGGCGATCAGGCCTGTGGCGAGATCGGCATGGGACGGATGCTCGAGGCCGAGGATCTCTACGAGGCGCTGGCGGCTTTCGTGCAACCCAAGCCGCTGGCCGGTCGGCACGTGCTGATGACCGCAGGTCCGACCTTCGAGGCGATCGATCCGGTGCGCGGCGTCACCAACCTGAGCTCTGGCAAGATGGGCTATGCGCTGGCACGTGCGCTGGCTCACGCTGGGGCCAGGGTGACGTTGGTCAGCGGACCGGTGGCACTGCCGGTGCCGGCCGGCGTGGAGTGCGTGCCGGTGCGTGCCGCGCTCGAAATGCACGCGGCCGTGATGAGTCGCGTCGACGACGCCGACGTCTTCATCGGCGTGGCGGCAGTCGCCGATTATCGACCGCGGGAATCTCAGGATCACAAGCTCAAGAAGTCAGCCGAGACCCTGCAGCTGGCGCTGGTGCCGAATCCGGACATCCTGGCGGAGGTGGCCGCCAGACCCGATCCGCCGTTCTGTGTCGGCTTCGCCGCCGAGAGTCGGGATCTGGACCGCTACGCGATCGGCAAGCTCGAGGCCAAGCGCCTCGACATGGTGGTCGGCAACCTGGTGCAGATCGGGCTCGGCGGCGACCAGAACGAAGTCGTGATCTTCGATCGCGTCGGACGCCATCCGATGCCGCGCGACGACAAGCGGCGCGTCGCGGTGGCGATTGTCGAACATCTTGCGGGGGCGCTGGCTGCCCGCTGACACTGGAGGCCGCCAGGGCCATGCACCGGATCGACGTACGCATTCTCGACCCGCGCTTGCGGGAGACGCCGCCCCATTACGCCACCAGCGGTTCGGCCGGACTCGACCTGCGGGCATGCCTCGACGAGGTGACCGTGATCGAGCCCGGCGCCACCGTGCTGGTGCCGGCGGGGCTGGCGATCCATCTGTCCGACCCGGGCCTCGCGGCGATGATCCTGCCCCGCTCGGGCCTCGGCCACAAGCACGGCATCGTACTCGGCAATCTGGTCGGTTTGATCGATTCGGACTACCAGGGACAGATCTTCGTGTCGGTGTGGAATCGGGGCGCGACGCCGTTCACGCTGGCGCCGATGGAGCGCATCGCGCAACTGGTGGTGGTGCCGGTACTGCAGGTGGGATTCAACATCGTCGATAGCTTCGAGTCCTCGGCGCGGGGGGAGGGCGGATTCGGTAGTACCGGCAAGCACTAGCGCCGACATGCAGAGCCGGCATCACGCGATTCCGACCGGTGTCCACCTGATTCTGCGCCGCGATGGCCAAGTGCTGCTGATGCGCCGGGCCAACACCGGTTTCTTCGACGGGCTATTCAGCCTTCCCGGCGGCCACGTCGAAGCCGGCGAGAGCATCGCCATGGCCGCGATCCGCGAGGGACGCGAAGAACTCGGACTCGAACTCGCGGAGGCCAGCCTGGCGACGGTCGGTGTGATCCATCGGCTGTCCGACACCAATCGGATCGACTTCTTCGTCGAGGTCGAACGGTGGCAGCAGGAGCCGAGACGCGCCGAGCGGGACAAGTGCGATCTGCTCGATTGGTACCCCGAGCGCGCGTTGCCGGCGCCGCTGGTGCCTTATGTGCGCCTGGCCCTGCAGCGGCGAGGCGAGGCCGGGTGGATCCTTGAACAGGGGTGGCCCGCAGGATAGGTGTCGGCTCGTCAGGCAGCGCCGACGTCGGCGGCCTCGCCGTCGGCCGCGAAGGCGTTGCGAAAGCGCATTTCCAGTGGATAGGGGAAGAAATCCTCGACATGGCCGCTGCGCAGCCGCGCCTGGACCGCCTGCCAGAAGCGCGCGTCGAGCAGGTCGCGGTGGTGCTTGATGAAGGCCTTGCGGATGCGCGGGTTGCCCAGCAGGAAGGTCGCGAACTCCTCCGGGAAGACGTCGAGCGGCCCCGCGGAGTACCAGGGTTCGCTGGACAGCTCCATCTCGGGATAGGGTGCCGGCGGAATGCGACGGAAGTTGCAGTCGGTCATGAACTCGATCTCGTCGTAGTCGTAGAAGACGACACGACCATAACGGGTGACGCCGAAGTTCTTCCACAGCATGTCGCCGGGGAAGATGTTGGCGCTGGCCATTTCGCGGATGGCGTTACCGTATTCCAGCACGGCATGTTCCACCTGCTCATCGGTAGCCTGCTCGAGGTAGATGTTGAGCGGCGTCATCCGCCGCTCGATGTAGAGGTGCTTGATGATCACCGAGTCGCCGTCCACCTCGAACGACGACGGCGCGAGTTCCTTGAGTTCTCCCAGCAGGTCCGGATGGAAGCGTGACAGCGGCAGCGCGGCGTTCGAGAACTCGAGCGTGTCGGCCATGCGGCCGACCCGGTCGACCTGCTTGACCATCTGGTACTTCTTCTTGACGGTCGGCCGATCCATGTTCTTCGAGCTGCCGAAGATATCCTTGATGATCTTGAATACGTAAGGATAGGACGGCAGCGTGAACACCAGCATCACCAGGCCGCGGATCCCGGGCGCGACGATGAACTGATCGTTGGAATGGCGCAGGTGGGCGATCAGGTCGCGAAACAGCATGGTCTTGCCCTGCTTGCCGAGTCCGAGCATCGTATAGAGTTCCTGTCGCGGCTTGTTGGGCATGATGCTGCGCAGGAAGCCGACATAGCCGGAGGGCACCTCCATGTCCACCATGAAGTAGGCGCGGGACAGGGAGAACAGCAGCGAAATCCGCCATGCGTCGAGCAGAATGGTATCGACGTAGAGCCGGCCGGACTCCGCGTGGCGCACGGCGAGCGCGAACGGATATTCCTGGTAGCCGTTGACGACCTTGCCGATGACGTAGGCGGTCTTGTTGCGGTAGAAGGCCGAGTAGAGCACCTGGATCTGGCAATTGACCTCCATCTCCGGCCATTCGCCGCCGACGAATGCGCGCGCGGCCCGCACGATGTGGTCGACATCGCGCGCCAGATCCTCGAACGGGCGCTCCCAGTCGAAATCCTCGACGATGCGCCGGATCGTGCGCCGCAGGCCGTCGTCCTGCGGGTAGTAGCTCGAATAGACCGGCGGAAAGGAGTGGATGTATTCGGTCGAGATCGCCGGCCGTGCGAAGATGTAGTCGTTGTTGAAGTAGGTTCGGTGCAGGATCTTGCAGCACACCGAATTGAAGAAGGTCTCGGCGAGTTCCGGCTGCTTGTGGTTGATCAGCAGACCGATGTATTGCAGCTTGACCTGCTGCCAGGTGGCATCGTCGAGCGAGTCGGCATCAAATTCGGAATGCAGTCGGGTGACGGTCTCCTCGACACGGTCGTCGTAGAACTGGACGCGGTCGCGAACGGCGTCGAGCTGGGCCTGCCAGTCAGCGGATTCGTAGTATTCCTTGGCTCGCCGGCTGGTTTCACGAAAGATCCGGTAGTGTTTGTTGAAGCCTTCGATCAGCGCCTGCGCGATCGACTGGGAGACCGGGATTTCGTGCAGTGGCAGATCCATCGCGTGCGTCCCTCCTGGACAATCGGCAACGGGGGCTCGTGCCCCGTGGGGGCCCGCCAATACTAGCACCGGCCGCAAGGCCCTCGCGCTCGACGCCGGCTGCGGTCAGCCGTGAAATCCCGCACGGAAGAGATGTATAATTTACAAGTTTATCCGAGGGGTCGCCGGACGACCCCGCGAGCCGCCGGCCGGGATCTCCGGCCGTCCGTGCCAATGCGCCGGCGGCAGCGGGTTCCGGGGCCGGCATGTCAGCCGGCTCGGGTAATCGCATGAACCCGCCCGTCGCGGCACAGGGAGCGCTGCGGTGACGGGCTGTTGCGCCGAAAGATCATCGACATGCTTACGCGAGGGAGTAAGGAATGAGCACAGAACCGAAAATCATCTACACGCTGACCGACGAGGCACCGCTGCTGGCGACGTGCTCCTTTCTGCCGATCATCCGAAGCTTTGCCGGGCCTGCCGGCGTCAACGTCGAAAAAAGCGACATTTCCGTCTCGGCGCGGGTGCTGTCGGAGTTCTCCGAGTACCTCAAGGACGACCAGAAGGTGCCGGACAATCTGGCCGAACTCGGCCGACTGACCCAGGACCCCAATACCAATATCATCAAGCTGCCGAACATCAGCGCCTCGGTCGCGCAGTTGATGGCCTGCGTCAAGGAACTCCAGACCAAGGGATTTGCCGTTCCCGACTATCCCCAGGACCCGAAGTCGGACGAGGACAAACAGATCCTGGCGCGCTACGGCAAGTGCCTCGGATCGGCGGTTAACCCGGTGCTGCGCGAGGGCAACTCCGATCGCCGCGCACCGACCGCGGTCAAGAACTATGCGCGCAAGAATCCGCACTCGATGGGCGAGTGGAAGCAGTGGTCGCAGACCCACGTCTCGCACATGGATCACGGCGATTTCTATCACGGCGAGAAGTCGATGACGCTCGATCGCGCGCGTGACGTCAAGATGGAACTGGTCACGAAGAGCGGCAAGACGGTCGTGCTGAAGCCGAAGGTGGCACTGCTGGACGGCGAGATCATCGACTCGATGTTCATGAGCAAGAAGGCCCTGTGCGCCTTCTACGAGCGTGAGCTCAATGATTGCCGCGATTCGGGCATCCTGTTCTCGCTGCACGTCAAGGCGACGATGATGAAGGTCTCGCACCCGATCGTCTTCGGTCACTGCGTCAAGATCTACTACAAGGAAGCCTTCGAGAAGCACGGCAAGCTGTTCGACGAGCTCGGCATCAACGTCAACAACGGCATGTCGGTGCTCTACGAGAAGATCGCCACGTTGCCCGAGACCCAGCGCGACGAGATCATCCGCGACCTGCACGCCTGCCAGGAGCACCGTCCACGCCTGGCGATGGTGGACTCGGCCAAGGGCATCACCAACTTCCATTCGCCCAACGACGTCATCGTCGATGCGTCGATGCCGGCGATGATCCGCTCGGGCGGCAAGATGTGGGGCGCCGACGGCAAGCAGTACGACTGCAAGGCGGTGATGCCGGAATCGACCTTCGCCCGCATCTATCAGGAGATGATCAACTTCTGCAAGTGGCACGGAAACTTCGATCCGGCGACGATGGGCACGGTGCCCAACGTCGGCCTGATGGCGCAGAAGGCCGAGGAGTATGGTTCCCACGACAAGACCTTCGAGATCGCCGAGGACGGTGTCGCCAACATCACCGACCTCGCCACCGGTGAGGTGCTGCTGAGCCAGGACGTCGAAGCGGGTGACATCTGGCGCATGTGTCAGGTCAAGGATGCGCCGATCCGCGACTGGGTCAAGCTGGCCGTCACCCGCGCCCGTCAATCCGATACGCCGGCGCTGTTCTGGCTGGATCCCTATCGCCCGCATGAGAACGAACTGATCAAGAAGGTCCAGACCTACCTCGAGGACCACGATACGGAAGGCCTCGACA
The DNA here is from genome assembly GCA_020445765.1 of Rhodocyclaceae bacterium. Taxonomy (GTDB): domain Bacteria; phylum Pseudomonadota; class Gammaproteobacteria; order Burkholderiales; family Rhodocyclaceae; genus Cognatazoarcus. Next base: position 9,384 of record JAGRFY010000018.1, read on the forward strand.
TCCAGATCATGTCGCAGGTGCGGGCGATGCGCTACACGTTGGAGCGTGTGGTGCGCGGCCTCGACACGATTTCGGTGACCGGCAACATCCTGCGCGACTACCTCACCGATCTGTTCCCGATCATGGAACTCGGCACCAGCGCCAAGATGCTGTCGATCGTGCCGCTGATGGCCGGCGGTGGCCTGTTCGAGACCGGTGCCGGCGGCTCGGCGCCGAAGCACGTCCAGCAATTGGTCGAAGAGAACCACCTGCGCTGGGACTCGCTCGGCGAGTTTCTCGCGCTGGCGGTATCGCTCGAAGAAGTGGCGATCAAGTTCGGCAACCAGAAGGCGGCAATCCTCGCCAAGACGCTGGACAAGGCCACTGAAAAACTGCTCGACAACGACAAGTCGCCATCACGTCGCACCGGTGAACTCGACAACCGTGGCAGCCATTTTTACCTGGCCATGTACTGGGCGCAGGAACTGGCCGCGCAGGGCGAGGATGCGGAACTGAAGGCCCACTTCGCACCGCTGGCCAAGGCCCTGGCCGACAACGAGCAGAAGATCGTCCAGGAACTGAACGAGGTGCAGGGCAAGCCGGTCGATATCGGCGGCTACTACCGGGCCGATCCCGAGAAGACCAAGGCCGTGATGCGTCCGAGCGCCACCCTCAACGAAGTGCTGCGGGCTGCCGGCAGCTGAGTATCCCGGCACTTCGTTTTGACCCGAATCAACAGCGCGGCGGAAAGCCGCGCTTTTTTTTGCGCGGGCGCGGTTGGCCGTGCGCACCGACCTGAAAGTGCCGAACGGCGGTGCTAAGCTGGCAGCGCATTCACTCTAATCGCGAGGAAGTAGGCATGAGCGCTTCTCACATCAAGGTTCCCGAGGGTGGCCAGAAGATCGTGCCGGGGCAGCCGGTGCCGGACAACCCGATCATTCCGTTCATCGAGGGCGACGGCATCGGCATCGACATCACGCCGGTGATGATCAAGGTCATCGATGCTGCGGTCGAGAAGGCGTATGGCGGCGCCCGCAGGATTCACTGGATGGAGGTCTATGCCGGCGAGAAGTCCACCGGTATCTACGGTCCCGACGAATGGCTGCCGAAGGAGACCTTCGACGCCCTCAAGGAGTACTCGGTTTCGATCAAGGGGCCGATGACCACGCCCGTGGGTGGTGGCATCCGCTCGCTCAACGTCGCGCTGCGCCAGGAACTCGACCTGTACCAGTGCGTTCGACCGGTACGCTACTTCAAGGGCGTGCCGTCACCGCTGAAGGATCCGTCGAAGACCGACATGGTGATCTTCCGCGAGAACACCGAGGACATCTATTGTGGGATTGAATGGCAGGCGATGTCCGACCAGGCCAAGAAGGTAATCGCCTTCCTGCAAAAGGAGATGGGTGTCACCAAGATCCGCTTCCCGGAGACCTCGGGCATCGGCATCAAGCCGGTGTCGAAGGAAGGCACCGAGCGGCTGGTGCGGGCGGCCATCCGGTACGCGATCGACAACGACCGCAAGAGCGTGACCCTGGTACACAAGGGCAACATCATGAAGTTCACCGAAGGCGCTTTCCGCGACTTCGGCTACAACCTGGCCAGGACCGAATTCGGCGCAGTCGAACTCGACGGTGGACCGTGGTGCAAGCTGATCAATCCGAAGAGTGGCGGCGAGATCGTCGTCAAGGATGCGATCGCCGACGCCTTCCTGCAGCAGATCCTGTTGCGGCCGGGCGAGTACGACGTGATCGCGACCCTGAACCTCAACGGCGACTACATTTCCGACGCGCTTGCCGCCCAGGTCGGCGGCATCGGAATCGCGCCGGGCGCGAACATTTCGGACAAGTACGCGGTGTTCGAGGCGACCCACGGGACCGCGCCGAAGTATGCCGGTCTCGACAAGGTCAATCCCGGATCGCTGATCCTGTCGGCAGAGATGATGCTGCGCCACATGGAGTGGGTGGAGGCGGCCGACCTGGTGATCAAGGCGATGGAATCGGCGATCGCCGACAAGCAGGTGACCTACGATTTCGCCCGCCTGATGGAAGGGGCGAACGAGGTTTCGTGCTCCGAATTCGGCGACGCGATGATCGCGCGGATGTGAGGGATCGGCCCGGAAGTGATTCCGGGCCGATCGTCGTGCGCAGCGCCGGACGCACCGGCCCGACGGCTCAGTCGCGCACGATCAGCACCGACACCGAGACCTTGCGCATCAGCTTCTCAGCGACGCTGCCCAGCAGCAGGTGCTGGAATCCGCGCCGACCGTGTGAGCCGACCACCAGGAGATCGGCTCCGGTATGTGCGACGTGATCGGCAATCTGGTCGGCGACGTGCTGCGTCTCCGACGACAGCAGGTGCGATTCGACGTGCTGCCCCTGTTCCTCGGCCGTGGCAATCGCACGGTCGAGACATTCCTGGCCTTCGGCCACCAAGGCATCGAGGGCCGCCGTCCGGTCCACCGACGATGCGCCGATGATATGTGCGAAGACCGATTCGTCCACGGCATGGACGATCTCCAGCCGGGCACCGTTCAGGCGCGTCAGTTCGATTGCCTTGTCGAGGCCGATTGCCGAAGTCGCGCTGTCGTCCACCGCGACGATGATGTGGTTGTACACGAGTGCCTCCGCGCAGCTCACGTTCAGGGCGCGAAATCTACCACCGGCAGGGCACGGATGGCATCGGCGTTTTCCCTAAACGGCCTTCCCGAACGCCGCCGGGGCTACCGCCGGGGGCGGCCGCTCGCATGAGAATCGACGTGATCTCGGACTTCGTCTGCCCGTGGTGCTACCTCGGCGTGCATCGCTTGGTCCGCGCCATCGCGATGCGGGCAGGGTACGGCGATCCACCGCCGGAGCTGGTCTGGCACGGCTTCCTGCTCAACCCCGACACCCCGGCCGAAGGGGAACCCTATCGCGCATTCATGGCGCGCAAGTTCGGCTCCGACGCAGCGGTCGACGCGTTGCATCGACGACTCGAGACGGAGGCCGCGCGTGACGGACTGGCGTTTTGCTTCGGTGACATGGCGGTTCGTCCATCGACCCTGCGTGCCCACGCCCTGGTACTGCGTCTGCAGGCGCAGCGCCAGGACACCCTGGCATTGGTGCAAGGGATCTTTCGGGCGCATTTCGTCGAAGGGCGCAACATTGGACTCCCGGACGAGTTGGAGGCCATCGCGCAGGTCGCCGGGGTTTGGGCGGCCCCGCTTCGGTCGGCGCTGGCGGCGACGCCGGTGCGCGCCGACCTGGACGGCTTCGCGCGCGCCGTCGGCGCAACTGCGGTACCGGTGTTCATCGTCGACCGGAAACTCGCGGTCAGTGGTGCCCAGCCACCGTCGGTGCTGGCGCAAGTGCTTGCCGGCGCCGGCGGCGAGCGCGCCTGAGGATTCGCCGACCCGATTGCTGGGCTTATACTCCACGCACTGATTCGGGGAGGGATCATGCGCAAGGGATCCGTCGGGCATCGCCTGCTGGCGGTGTTCGCGTTCGGTGGTCTGCTGCTCAACGCGCCGCTGCTGGGGATATTCGACCGGCCGGTGACGGTGTTCGGGCTACCGTTGCTCTATGTCTATGTCTTCGCGGTCTGGATCGCACTGATCGGCCTGATCGCGTGGATCATCGAGGGCCGATGATGCTGACGGCGCCGGTGCTGATCAGCGTCACCGTGCTCTATCTCGGGCTGCTGTTCGGCGTTGCGTACTACGGGGACAGGCGGGCGGATCAGGGACGTTCGATCGTCTCCTCACCGTTTGTCTACTCGCTGTCGATGGCCGTCTATTGCACGGCATGGACCTACTACGGCAGCGTCGGCCGGGCGGCTTCGAGCGGTGTCGGTTTCCTGCCGGTGTATCTCGGGCCGACGTTGGGCATGGCGCTGGCGTGGCTGCTCATCCTGCGCATGGTGCGGATCAGCAAGAGCTATCGCATCACCTCGATCGCGGACTTCATCGCGTCTCGCTACGGCAAGAGCCAGTTGCTTGGCGGCGGCGTCACGCTGATCGCGCTGATCGGCACGGTGCCGTACATCGCGCTGCAGCTGAAGGCGGTATCCGGCAGCTTCGTGTTGCTGGCCGACCGCGGCAGCGAGGGCGGGCAACTCGGTTGGGCAGCCGACGCCGGTTTGTACACGACAGCGCTGCTGGCGGTGTTCGCAATCCTGTTCGGTACCCGGCACCTCGATGCCACCGAACGTCACGAGGGCATGGTCACGGCGATCGCGGTCGAGTCCGTGGTCAAGCTGTGCGCCTTCATGGCGGTCGGCCTGTATGTGACCTTCGGTCTGTATGGCGGTGTCGGGGACATCTTCGAGCGGGTCGCCAAAGACGAGGCGCTGCAGTCGTTGCTGCGCCTCGGCGGCGACGGCGCCATGGGCTACGGCAGCTGGTTCGCATTGACGCTGCTGTCGATGCTGTCGGTAATCTTCCTGCCGCGCCAGTTCCAGGTCACAGTCGTCGAGAACGTCAACGAGCGCCATCTGCAAAGGGCGGCCTGGTTGTTTCCGGCCTATCTGCTGCTGATCAATCTGTTCGTGCTGCCGATCGCGCTCGGCGGTCTGCTTTACTTCGGACCGTCGTCGGTCGACCCGGACACCTATGTGCTGACCCTACCGTTGGCCGGCGGTCAGCAACTGCTCGCGCTGATGGTGTTCGTCGGTGGCCTGTCGGCCGCCACCGGCATGGTCATCGTCGAGTCGGTCGCGGTGTCCACGATGGTCTGTAACGATCTGGTGATGCCGCTGCTGCTGCGCAGCAGGCGCTGGATGGACGCCGCCGGCGACGAGTTGACCGGTGTGCTGCTGACCATCCGCCGGGTCGCGATCGCGGTGATCCTGGCCCTCGGCTACATTTACTACCGGCTCGCCGGCGAGGCCTACGCGCTGGTCAGCATCGGGCTGATCAGCTTTACCGCGGTCGCCCAGTTCGCGCCGGCGATGCTGGGCGGCATGTTCTGGAAGGGCGGCTCGCGCGTCGGTGCGCTGGGTGGGCTCGGCGCCGGCTTCCTGATCTGGTTGTATTGCCTGCTGCTGCCGTCCTTTGCCAAGTCGGGCTGGCTCGATGCGACCTTCATGACCGAGGGGGCTTTCGGCATCGAGCTGTTGCGGCCCGAGCAACTGTTCGGCGTCAGCGCGCTCGATCCGATCAGCCATGCGCTGTTCTGGAGCCTGTTCTTGAATGTGCTGGCCTACGTCGTACTGTCGTTCCGCTTCCCGCCGGAGGCCCGCGAAGCCGCTCAGGCATCGCTGTTCGTCCATATCATGGACGACGATCACAGTCCGCAGGCCGCGTTCTGGCGCGGTGGCGTCGGCGTCGAGCAGTTGCTGCCGCTGGTTTCGCGCTTCGTCGGCGCGGAACGGGCGCAGCGTGCGTTCGACGACTACGCACGCCGGCGCGGACGAAAACGGATCGAGGATCTGGATGCCGACGCGGGCCTGATCCATTTCGCCGAGGCGACGCTGGCCGGCGCGATCGGCAGCGCGTCGGCGCATGCCTTGATCGGATCGGTCGTCGATGCCGAGCCGCTCGGTCTCGACGAGGTCATGGACATCCTCGACGAGGCGTCGCAGGTGCGTGCCTATTCCCGCCAGCTGGAAGAGAAGTCGCGGGCGCTGGAGAAGGCCTCGTCCGAGCTGCGGGCCGCGAATCTGCGCCTGCAGGAGCTCGACCGGCTCAAGGACGACTTCATGTCTTCGGTGACGCACGAACTGCGCACGCCGCTGACCTCGATCCGCGCCTTCTCGGAAATGTTGTTCGAGGACCCGAAGATCGACCTCGCCGAGCGGCACCGCTTCCTCGGCATCATCGTCTCGGAGACCGAACGGCTGACCCGACTGGTGAATCAGGTGTTGGATCTGGCGAAGATCGAGTCGGGCCACGCCGAGTGGCACAACGAGGAGATCGACCTGGCCGACGTCATCCGCCACTCGGTGCAGTCCACCGAACAACTGTTCAAGGAGCGCAAGGTGAGTCTGGACGTGAGCCTGCCGTCCACTCCCTGTCCGATGCTGGCCGACCGTGATCGATTGATCCAGGTCGTCATCAACCTGCTGTCGAACGCGGTCAAGTTCTGCGATTCGGAAGCCGGGCACGTCGCGCTCGCCCTGGCTGCGGAAGATGACTGCTATCGGGTCAGCGTGGCCGACAACGGTCCAGGTGTCAGCGACGCAGACCAGGCCACCATCTTCGAGAAGTTCCGTCAGGTCGGCGATCAGCGGGCGAAGCCCGCCGGCACCGGTCTCGGTTTGCCGATCAGCCGACAGATCGTCGAGCACTTCGGCGGCCGCATGTGGGTCGAGAACGGCGACGACCGGGGGGCCGTGTTCCAGTTCGACCTGCCTTCACGGCCGCGGCACGAAGCCGCGGTCGAATGAATTAGAATGGACTGCAGAAGAAATAGACGAAGCAGTCCTCGGGGGAGTACCGCATGGCCAACAAGGTCTTGATCGCCGATGACGAGGTGAACATCGTCATCTCGCTCGAATTTCTGATGAAGCGCGAAGGGTTCGACGTTTCCGTCGCCAAGGACGGCGAGGAGGCGGTCGAGAAGATTCGGTCCGAGCGGCCCGATCTCGTCCTGCTCGACGTGATGATGCCGAAGAAGACCGGTTTCGAGGTTTGCCAGGAAATCCGTGCCGACGCCGAACTCGGCGGCATGAAGATCCTGATGCTGACGGCGAAGGGGCGCGACACCGAAATGGCCAAGGGGCTGGCGCTCGGTGCCGATGCCTACATGACCAAGCCATTCTCGACCAAGGAGCTGGTCAGCGAAGTCAAGAAGCTGCTCGGGATCGCGGGATGAGTTCCGGCACGCGCCTGGCCATTGCCATCGTTACTGCTGCGGTGCTGTTCTTCGTCTTCTCCGGCACCATCGGCGTGCTGTTCTGGAGCGATCTGACGGAGGCCGAAAGACAGGTCCTGGTGCCGCTGATCTCGCCCCGCGCCGGCCTGATCATCGCAATGGTGGCAACCGGTGGGGCGGTGGTCGCTATGATCATCAAGACGCTGTTCGAATCCTACGACGTGCTGCCCGCGCGGCTTGCGGAGAAGGCACACCTGATCGTCACGACCGAGCCCGGGCGGCGTCTCGACGAGGAAGGGCCGGGCGGCGTGCGCGAGCTGGCGCGGGTCGTCAATCAGCTGGCGGAGCACAGGCAGGTGTTGCAGTCCGATGTCGAGGCGCAGATCCGGGCCGGCCGGGAATCGGTCGAGGAGGAGAAGAACCGTCTCGCCGCGCTGATGTCGGAGCTCACCCAGAGCGTCGTTGTGTGCAACCTCGACGGCCGCATCCTGCTCTACAACAATCGGGCTCGGCAACAGTTCCGGGCGATGTCCGACGCGCCGGCAGTGGCTGGTGGCGGCGAATTGATCGGTCTCGGCCGCTCGATCTACACGGTCTTCGAGCGGGGGCTGATCTCTCACGCGCTGGAGACGCTGCAGACGGGCCTGCGCAAAGACGTTGCCCAGCCGGTCAGCAATTTCGTCACGACGACCCGCTCCGGCCAACTGCTGCGGGCACAGATGGCGCCGGTGCTGAGCAGCAGGGATGGTGATGAGCGTCACCTGACCGGTTTCATCCTGATGCTCGACAACATCACCCGCACCTTCGAGGCCGAGTCTCGACGCGATCTGCTGTTGCACGGCGCCACCGAAGGAAATCGAGCAGCGCTGGCGAACATCAGGGCCGCGGTCGAAATGCTCGACTACGACGACCTCGACCCAGCGATGCGCGAACGCTTCGTCGGCGTGATCAAGGATGAGGTGCAGGGCATGGGCAAGCGCCTCGAAGAGGCGGCGGAGAACTTTGCCGATACGCTCAAGACGCGGTGGCCGATGGAGGAGATGCTCGGCAGCGATTTCGTCAGCGCGGCGCGCGGACGCATCGAAGCCAGCGTCGGATTGCCGGTCAAGCTCGAAGACGTGGATGGTTCGCTGTGGCTGCGGCTCGACAGTTTTTCACTGTTGCAGGCCCTGACCTATCTGGCGTCGCGGCTGTCGGATGAATTCGAGATTCGCGAAGTCAGGCTGCGACTGAGCGAGGCCGGCAAGATGGCCCATCTGGACCTGATCTGGTCGGGCCAGGCAATGAGCACCGAAACCGTGATGAACTGGGAACTCGAGCCGATGCAGATCGGCAAGGAGTCGTCGCCGCTGACCATTCGCGACGTTGTCGAGCGCCATGATGGCGAGATGTGGCTCGAGCGGGAGAAGACCCGCCATCGCGCGTTCTTCCGACTGCTGTTGCCGAGGGCGGTTCCCCAGGATGCATCCGAAACCGAGCAGTACCTGCGGGGCGAGAGTCGCCCGGAATACTACGATTTCGACCTCTTCAGAGCCTCGGAGAACGAACACTCGCTCGATGACCGGCTGCTGTCCGAACTGCGCTTCACGGTGTTCGACACCGAGACCACCGGCCTCAATCCGTCCGAGGGCGACGAGATCATCCAGATCGGCGCAAGCCGGATCGTCAACGGCAAGTTGCTGAAGAACGAATCCTTCGAGCAATTGGTGGACCCCAAGCGTGAATTGGCCAAGGAGTCGGCGCAGATCCACGGCATTACCGAGGACATGCTGGTGGGACAGCCCGACATCGATGCGGTGTTGCCGGCCTTTCACGCGTTCGCCGAAGACACCGTGCTGGTGGCGCACAATGCCGCCTTCGACATGCGTTTCCTGCAGATGAAGGAGGAGCGCACGGGCCTGAGGTTCGACCAGCCGGTGCTCGACACACTGCTGCTCTCGCCGCTGATCCATCCCAACCAGGAATCCCACCGCCTGGAAGCGATCGCCGAGCGCATGGGCGTGCACATCGTCGGCCGCCATACGGCGCTCGGTGATGCGATCGTCACCGGTGAGGTCTTCCTGAAGATGATCCCGCTGCTCGCCGAGAAGGGCATTCGGACCTTGCGCGAAGCTCGTGAAGCAGCCGAGAAGACCTACTATGCGCGGGTGAAGTACTGAGCGAGAGCTGGCCGATGAGCAAGCCCACCGGTCATCACCGACAGAGACATCCGGACCCGCGAGCTTGCGCTCGCATGCGCGGCGGCAGCGGCGGATGAACCGCTTCGAGCGTCGGCTCGGACGAAACTACTTCCTCTACACCGGCGGCTTCGTCGGCTTCGTCGTTCTGCTGGCGATCGGCGAGGAATTCGGCCTCTCGCAAAAGCTCATCGGGCACCTGTTTCTGTTTGCGACGATCGCGATCTACGCCAGCATCGGCGTGATGAGCCGCACCGCCGACGTGGCGGAATACTACGTTGCCGGGCGACGGGTGCCGGCGGTGTTCAACGGCATGGCAACCGCTGCCGACTGGATGAGCGCCGCCTCGTTCATCGGTCTTGCCGGGACACTCTATTACAGCGGTTTCGAAGGCCTGGCATTCGTCACCGGCTGGACCGGCGGCTACGTGCTGGTGGCCCTTCTGCTCGCGCCCTACCTGCGAAGGTTCGGGCGCTACACGGTGCCCGATTTCTTCGGCGCCCGCTACGAAGGAAACTTCGCGCGCCTGGTCGCCGTCGCCGCCACCATCCTGACGAGCTTCGTCTACGTGGTGGCACAGATCTACGGCGTCGGACTGATCACCAGCCGCTTCGTCGGCGTGGAGTTCGAGATCGGGCTCTTCGTCGGCCTGGCCGGCATCCTGGTGTGCTCGTTTCTCGGAGGCATGCGGGCCGTGACCTGGACCCAGGTCGCCCAGTACGTGATCCTGATCATCGCCTACCTGGTTCCGGTGGTGATCCTGTCGCAGAAGATCACCAACGTGCCGATTCCCCAGGCCTCGTACGGCATCGTGTTGCAGAACCTGGCCGAAAAGGAACTGGAACTGTACTCCGAGCCCAACGAGGTGGCGGTGCGCAACCAGTTCTACTACCGGGCAGAGGCCTACGCCGGCAAGATCCGGGATCTGCCACTGTCGCTCGACGCGGAGCGCCGGGCGTTGACCGAGCGTCTCAACCATTTGCGCCTGAACGACGGGGCTGCGCGTGACGTGGCATTGGCCGAGCGCGCCCTGCGCGACGTGCCGCATACCGTCGAGGCCGCGCGCGAGCTTTGGCAGCGAAAGCGCGACGAGAATCTGGCCAGGGCACAGCCGCTGGTGCCCCACGCCGAGGCCTATCCCGGCGCCGATCAGGCGCAGTCCGACGAAGCACGCCTGAATTTTCTGGCGCTCACCTTCGTCCTGATGCTCGGCACGGCGGCGCTGCCGCACTTGCTGACACGCTACTACACGACTCCGGGCGTCGCGGCGGCACGGCGATCTGTGGTCTGGTCGCTGTTCTTCATTCTGTTGCTGTACCTGACGGCGCCCGCCTATGCGGTTTTCGCCAAATGGGAGATCTACACCAACCTGATCGGCTCCGAGATCGCCACGCTGCCGGCCTGGCTCGCCTACTGGGGCAAGATCGGGCTGGTGCACATCGAAGACCTGAACGGTGACGGCGTGCTGCAATTGGCCGAACTCAGCCTCAACACCGACGTCATCGTGCTCGCGACGCCCGAGATCGCCGGGCTGCCTTACGTGGTGTCGGGTCTGGTCGCCGCTGGCGGCCTCGCCGCGGCGCTGTCGACCGCCGACGGTCTGTTGCTGACCATTTCCAATGCGCTTTCACACGACCTTTACTACAAGGTGATCAATCCCTTCGCCTCGACCCAGCGCCGGCTGGTGATCGCCAAGTCGCAGCTGCTGGTCGTGGCCGTGGTCGCCGCCTGGGTGGCCTCGCTGAGGCCGGACAACATCCTGTTCATGGTCGGACTGGCTTTTTCGATCGCCGCCTCGGCCTTCTTCCCTGCACTGGTGCTCGGCATCTTCTGGAAGCGCGCCAACCGGTGGGGTGCGGTCTCCGGCATGATCGCCGGTCTGGCTGTGACGATCTACTATGTGCTGCGCACGCATAGCTTCTTCGGCGGAAGCATGGCCAATGCCTGGTACGGCATCAACCCGATCTCGAGTGGCATCTTCGGCGTCGGTCTCGGCTTCGCGGTGATCGTCGTGGTGAGCCTGCTGACGCCGCCACCGAGTGAGGCGGTGCAAAAGCTGGTGACCTACATCCGCTATCCGGGCATGCCGCCGCCTGGCGATGAAGCGGACTGATCGATTGCTGTCGAGGCGTCTGGGCAGGTGCCGCCTTTCCTATTGGCCGAGGTTTGCTATAATCCGCGCCTCGCGTGGAGAGGTGGATGAGTGGTTTAAGTCGCACGCCTGGAAAGCGTGTTCAGGGTAATACCCTGACGCGGGTTCGAATCCCGCCCTCTCCGCCAGAATTTTCGAGTGAATGCCCGCGAAACGCGGGCATTTCCGTTTCAGGCAGACTGGCAGCGTCCAGGGAGATCCACAGATGAGCACCGATGCGCAAGGCAGTTTCGACGAGTTCTATGGCTACCGTTTCGAGGATCTGGAGGTCGGCATGTCGGCCGCCTACGGCCATACCGTCTCTGAGGCGGACATCCTGATGTTCGCTGGTGTCAGCGGCGATACCAATCCGGTGCACCTGAACGAGGAGTTCGGCGCAGCGACCATGTTCGGCGGCCGCATCGCCCACGGCATGCTGTCTGCGTCGTACATCTCCACCGTGTTCGGCACCAAGCTGCCGGGGCCGGGCTGCATCTACCTGTCGCAGTCGCTCCGGTTCAAGGCGCCGGTCCGTATCGGCGACACCGTCGTCGCGCGGGCGACCGTGGTCGAACTCAACACCGACAAGCGCCGTGCGCGATTCAAGACCGAGTGCACCGTCGCGGGCAAGGTGGTGCTGGACGGCGAGGCCGAGATCATGGTGCCGGCCCGCGCATGACAGCAGGCGACGATCTTGTGGTGATCGTCGCCAACTGATATATTCGGCGGTTTCCTTGCTCCACCGGTCACGCATGCCGGGGGGCTCACTGCAACCAAAAGGAGATTGCATGCGCCACTACGAGATCGTCTTCATTGTGCATCCGGATCAATCCGAGCAGGTTCCGGCCATGATCGATCGCTACCGTTCGCTGGTCACCGGTCGTCAGGGTCAGATTCATCGCCTGGAGGACTGGGGTCGTCGCCAGCTCGCCTACCCGATCCAGAAAGTTCACAAGGCGCACTACGTGCTGATGAACATCGAATGCGATGGCGAGACCCTCGAGGAACTCGAGCACGCGTTCAAGTTCAACGACGCGGTGCTTCGCCACCTGACCGTCAAGAAGAAGAAAGCCGTCACCTCGCCGTCGCCGATGATGAAGGAAGAGAAGGCCCGTTCCCTGACCCCGGCGCCCGAGCAGAAGGAAAAGGCGACCAGCGACGCCTGATTGCCGGTGGTGTGCGTCAACGCGCTGTCGCTCGAGGGCGAGCTTGCCGAGATTTCGGCCAGACGAACGACGCCAGCTGGGCTTCCCGTGGTCGAAGGTGTCATTCGACACGCCTCGACCCAGATCGAAGCGGGATCAGAACGGTCGGTGACTGCCGAAGTCCCCTTCGTGGTGCTCGGGGAAGAAGCCCGGATGCTGTCGCAGAGCGTTCTTGGCGCCGCAGTCAGCGTAAACGGATTCATGGCAGCCAAGAGCCTGAAGAATCGGCGACTGGTGCTGCACGTAGAAAAGATCAGATTTTTGGAAGGAAACGAAAATGGCTTTCAAACCGAAGCGTCGTGACGATCGTGGCCGCGGCGGGTTGTTCAAGCGCCGCAAGTTCTGCCGGTTTTCGGCGGAAAAGATCGAGGAGATTGACTACAAGGATGTCGACCTGCTCAAGGACTTCATCACCGAGAACGCGAAGATCATGCCGGCGCGCATCACCGGCACCAAGGCGCGCTATCAGCGGCAACTGACGACTGCCGTCAAGCGTGCCCGGTTCCTCGCGCTGCTGCCGTACACCGACTTGCACGACTGATCCGGAGGGCCGAACCATGCAGATCATTCTTCTCGAGAAGCTGGCAAACCTGGGGTCGCTCGGTGATGTCGTCAAGGTGCGCGATGGCTATGCGCGCAATTTTCTGATTCCGCAAGGCAAGGCCAAGCGGGCAACGGCAGCCAATCTGGCCGAGTTCGAAGAGCGGCGCGCGGAGCTGGAGAAGATCCAGGCCGATCGCCTCGCTGCTGCACAGTCGGTCGCCGAGAAGCTGGACGGGCTCGCGCTCGAACTGCCTCGCAAGGCAGGCGTCGACGGGCGTCTGTTCGGATCCGTCGGTGGCGCGGACATCATTGCCGCACTTGCCGAGAAAGGCATCGAAGTCGAGCGCGGCTCGGTGCGTATGCCCGACGGACCGATCAAGCAGACCGGTGAAAACGCTCTCGAAGTGGCGCTTCATTCCGACGTGGTGGTGACTATCAACGTCACGGTCGTCGCCGAGCAGTGACGTCAACGCGCGCGGCCGCTCGCACGGGTGCTTGAGAAGAAGGGCTGCGCTGCAGCCCTTTTTTGTTTTCCGGGCGCGGTCGATCTCGTGACCGCCTGATCCGACACCTGGACACGAACCCGATGGATCCTGATCTGGCTGAGCTCAAGCTCCCGCCGCACTCGGTCGAATCCGAGCAGTCGCTGCTCGGAGGCCTGTTGCTCGACAATGCGGCCTGGGACCGGATCGCCGACCTGGTCGTCGAGGCCGATTTCTATCGTGATGACCATCGGCGCATCTTCAAGCACGTATCTCGCCTGATCGAGCAGGGCAAGCCGGCGGATGTCGTGACGGTGTTTGCTGCGCTCGAGAAGTCCGGCGAGGCCGAGGAGGCGGGTGGGCTCGCCTACCTGGGCGAAATGGCGTCAAACACGCCGTCGGCAGCGAATATCAGACGCTACGCCGAGATCGTCCGAGAGCGCGCGATCCTTCGCAGGCTGGTCACGGTGGGCGACGAGATCGCAGCCAGCGCCCTGAAGCCTTCCGGCAAGGACGCGAAGATGTTGCTCGACGAGGCCGAGGCTCGGGTCTTCGAAATCGCCGAAGCCGGTGCACGCAATGCCGGTGGTTTCGTGCCGATTCAGCCGCTGCTGGGACAGGTCGTCGATCGCATTCAGGAACTGTACGACCGGGACAGTCCCTGCGACATCACCGGCGTGCCGACCGGATTGATCGATCTCGACGCAAAGACATCCGGGCTGCATGGAACCGACATGATCGTCGTGGCGGGCCGTCCCGGCATGGGCAAGACGACGCTGGCGCTCAATATCGCCGAGCACGTGGCGGTCGAGGAGCGCCTGCCCGTCGCGATCTTCTCGATGGAAATGCCCGGGACGCAGTTGGCGATGCGTTTTCTGGCGTCGGTAGGCCGCCTCGACCAGCATCGGATCCGCACCGGCAAGCTGAACGACGACGAATGGCAACGGCTGACCTTTGCGCTAGGCAAGTTGCACGAGGCGCCGATCTACATCGACGAGACTGCGGGCCTGAATCCGATCGACCTGCGGGCCAGAGCCAGGCGCCTTTACCGACAGTTCGGCAAGCTCGGCCTGATCGTCATCGACTACCTCCAGTTGATGACCTCGTTGAAGGACAGCGACAATCGTGCTGCCGAGCTTTCGGAGATTTCCCGGTCGATCAAGTCGCTCGCCAAGGAGCTCAACGTGCCGGTGATGGCGCTGTCGCAGCTCAACCGCAGTCTCGAGCAGCGGCCCAACAAGCGGCCGGTGATGTCCGACCTGCGGGAGTCCGGCGCAATCGAGCAGGATGCCGACATCATCATCTTCATCTACCGGGACGAGATCTACAACCCGGATTCGCCCGACAAGGGGAGCGCTGAACTGATCATCGGCAAGCACCGCAACGGCCCGACCGGTACCTTGCGGCTGACCTTCCTCGGCGAGAGCACGCGCTTCGAGAACTACGCCGGGGGCGGCGATGCCTTCGGTCACGATTGACGCGTCTTCGGGCATCGGCGAACAAACTCCGCATGCCGCGGCGCGTCGACGGGGAAAGCTGATCGAGGCCATTGGCGCCGGATAGTCGCACTCGCGGCGGATGATAGCCCCACTATCGATGCTCGCCACCAGCGGGCGACCTGATGCACCGAACCTGACGGCGACGACTGTCCCTCGTGTTCGGCTTTGCGGGCTGCCGTCGCGGCGCTACCGCGTATCGGCGCGCTTCGTGCGCGAACTCGTGTGCCCGAGCCGGATAGCGCGAGTTCCTTCCCCCGAGCCCCGACTCCTTGCGGTGATTGATGCCACCGCGGAGCGTGCGGCCACATATGCGCGGCGGCGGCAATCCGTTCGCCCGCCTGAGCCGGCCCCTTCGCCAAGCCGTGCGAGAAGTCGCCTCAAAATTGCAGCCCCGGAATCTGCTGCAGCATCTCGGCTCACGTCATCGTCACCGCAAGTGCGGCAAGCGCAACCGGGTCCAGCGCGTGTGAAAAATCCCGACGGTGCGTGGGCTTCCCGCAGGTAGTGAGCCGTGCGGTTTGATTGCTTGCGTGGTGTTTTGTGGTGTG
>JAGRFY010000100.1 GCA_020445765.1 Rhodocyclaceae bacterium
TCAGCAGCACGCGGCCGGTGATCCAGGTGGTCGTGCGCAGCGAGTGCAGCAGGGCCTCGAGCTTCAGTTCGCGGTGCAGGAAGATGCCGACGAAGAGCGTGTAGAAGATCGCGACGATCGCCGACTCGGTCGGTGTGAACAGGCCGGTGTAGATGCCGCCGAGGATGATCACCGGCGCCAGGATCGACCAGAATCCCTTCCTGAGAGCGACCACGATGTCCCGGCCGGACCATTTCTCGGTCAGGCCGACGTAGCCGTTCTTCTTCGAGATCAGGTAGTTCATCAGCAGCAGGCTGCCGGCCATGATGACGCCCGGAATGACGCCGGCGACGAACAGCTTCGGAATCGAGACGGTGCTGAACTGGCCGTACTTCTCGACCGCGTCTGGTGGCGGCATCAGGCCGATCGCGGCAATGCCGAAGATCACCATCGGGATCGACGGCGGAATGATGATGCCTAGGCCGCCGGAGGAGGCCGTCACCGCCGAGGCGTAGGCGCGGTCGTAATGGCGCTTGGTCATCGCCGGGATCATCAGCATGCCGACCGCCGCAGTGGTGGCAGGGCCGGAGCCCGAAATCGCGCCGAAGAACAGGCAGGCCAGCACGGTCGCGGCACCCAGGCCGCCGGTGATCGGTCCGGCCAGGGTCTCGGCGATGTCCACCAGCCGCCGCGAGATGCCGGCCGCTTCCATCAGCGCGCCGGCCAGCACGAACGCCGGCAGCGCCATCAGCGGGAAGCTGCCGACCGAAGTGAACGCGATCTGGACGAAGGCGATCGGGTTCTTGCCCACCGCCAGGAAAGTGGCGAGTGCGGCGCCACCCAGGGCGATGGTGATCGGCGCGCCGAGCAGCAGCAGCAGGAAGAAGCCGCCGAACAGGATTTCAACGATGTAAGCGTCCATGTCTTGTCTCTCTCCACGGATGATCCGGGCTCATTGTTCTGTTGCGGTGGCGTGCTTGAGCTTCTCGATCTCCTCCGCTTCCGGATCGACCAGTTCGACGCCCTTTACCAGGGTCAGGTAGTTGTTCCACAGGATGCGGATCGACATCAGTGCGAAAGCGATCGGCAGGATCATGTAGAAGTACTTCATCGGCAGTCCCAGGGTCTGGGACTTCCAGAACAGGTTCATCCGGTGGAAGACGAAGTCGTAGCTGAGATAGACGAAGTACAGGTTGAAGCACACCCACAGCAGGTCCGCGAAGGCGAGGCAGATCTTGCGGACGACGGGCGGTACCAGCTTGAACTGGACGGTGACCCGGTTGTGGGCCGACATCTTTGCCGCGACGGTGGCGCCGAGGTAGGCGAACCAGACGAACATGTAGGTCGCCAGCTCCTCGCCCCAGGGCAGCGAATACTGGAAGAACTGGCGCAGCAGGATCTGCACGAACAGCAGCACGACGAAGCAGGCGAGCAGGGCTTCCGACAGGTACTCCTCGATATTGCCGAGGAACTTGGTTGCGATTTTCTTGGCGGACATTGAGGTCTCCCAGTCGGTCTGGAACGGATCGGCAAGCACCCGGGGCCGACCCCGGGTGCCGTCTGCTCAGCGGCCCAGGGCCTTGAGGACCTTGTCGAGCTTGTCCTTGCCGCCGATGCTGTCGTAGAACTGAGGCCAGACCGTGCCGGTGGCCTTGGCGATCCACTCCTGCTCGCCGTTGGCCGGGTCGCTGATCTCCATGCCCTTGGCCGCCAGATCCTTCCTGATCTGCTCCTCGGTGGCCTGCAGGTAGGCGAAGCTGTGGGCGGTGGCTTCGCGGCCGGCGTCGAGGATCGCCTGCTGGATTTCGGGTTTCTGCTCCTGGAACACCGATTCGCTGACGATCAGCGGCTCCAGCGAGAAGATGTAGCGGATATTGGTGATGTACTTCTGCACCTCGTTGAACTTCATCGCCGAAACCGTGATGTAGGGGTTGTCCTGGCCATCGACGACCCGCTGCTGCAGCGCCGTGAAGGTCTCGGACCAGGCCATCGGTGTCGGGTTGATGCCCCAGGACTGGTAGGTGGCGATCATGATCTCGTTCTTCGGCACCCGGATCACCATGCCTTTCAGGTCGGCCAGCGAAGTGACCGGCTGCTTGGAGTTGGTCAGGACCCGGAAGCCCGAATAGGCCCATCCGACGATGCGTACGCCGGCATCGCGGATCGTGTTTTCGGTGAGTTCCTGGCCGATCTCTCCCTGGGTCAGCTTCTTGGCGTCGTCGGCGCTCTGGATGACGTAGGGCAGGGTCAGTACGCCGACCGTCGGCGAGAACGGCGTGACGTTGTTGATTGCCAGTACCGAAAAGTCCAGGGTCCCCAGGGCGGCGTTGTTGACCGTGTTCTGTTCGTCGCCCAGTTGGCCATTGGGGAACAGGTCGACGCTGTGCTTGCCGCCGGTCTTCTGTTCGAACACGGCCTTGAATTTCTGTCCGAGCTCCCATTGGGTACCGCCGGCGGCATCGCCGAGGGCCATCTTGAAGGTGGTGGCCATCGCGGCCGGCGCCGATGCCAGCAGGCCGGCGGCGAGCAGCGAAAGTGCGGTCTTCTTGAAGTTCATGTCTGTCTCCTGTTTCTCGTTGTGCGTGGTGCGGGGGGGGCTCTCTGATCGGGTCGGCCGCGGTGGCCGTCCCGCTCAGAGCATTTCGTCCTGCAGGTGGTACCAGCGATAGAGCCACCACTGGCCGAAGCGCCTGAACGGTGCAAAGGCCTGCGATTCGACCATCTCGCGGACGTTCGGGAAGGGCAGGCGCGAGGTGAAGATCGGCAACTGCAGTTCCTTGCCGTGTCCTGCGATCCATTGGGCGAGGCGCTTGCCCGCCTGGGCCGAATACATCACGCCGTTGCCGCCGTAGCCGAGGGCGTAGTAGATCGTCTGCGACGGATCGGGCTGGTGGATGCGCGGCATCATGTCGTGGCTGACGTCGACCCAGCCCCACCAGGAATAGTCGATCTGTACGCCGGCAAGCGAGGGGAACTTGCGCGCCAGGTCGCGGACCAGGAATTCCTCGTATTTCTTCTCGGGCGCATCGCGGCCGGTGATCGCACTGCGGCTGCCGATCTGCAGCCGCCGGTCGGGCATCAGGCGATAATAGTGGCGCAGGATCCGGGTGTCGGTGACGACCTGGTGGGTGCGCAGGCCGGCGGTCTCGACCTCGGCGTCGGTCAGCGGGCGCGTCACGATCGAATTCGAGAGGATCGGCAGCAGGCGGTTCTTCAGTTCGCGGTGGAGGCCGTTCGAGGTGTAGCCGCCGGTGCATACGCCGACCGCCCGGGCCCTGACGACGCCACCGGGTGTGCGCAGGTAGTGGATGCCGTCCCGGGTCTCCCAGCCCTCGACCGGACTCGCCGGATGGACCGTGGCACCCAGCGCGCGCGCTTTCCGGAGGTATCCGAAGGCCAGCTTGCCGGCATGGATGCCGATGCCTTCCGGCTCGTGCATTGCGCCACAGGCCTCCTGGTCTCCGATCCACTCGCGTTTGACCGTCTCGGCGTCGAAGATGCGCGCGTTGTAGCCGAAGACCTCGCGCAACAATGCCGCCTCCTTCTCGAGCACCGGCATCACGCGGGGGCGATGGGCGACGTAGAGATGGCCGCCCGGCTGCGGATCGCAGTCGATGTCGCGGATCAGTTCCTTGAAGGTCTCCATGCCGTCGAGGCATTCGCGATGCAATCCGAGGGCGGCTTCGAGGCCGTAGCGGCCGATCCACTGGGACCGCTTCAGGCGGCCGGAAGCGCACTGAGCCTGGCCGCCGTTTCTGGTGCTGCAGCCCCAGGCACTGCGGTTGGCTTCGAGCACGGTGGCCTTGATGCCGTAGTGCTCGGCCAGGAAGATCGCGGTGGTCAGTCCGGTGAAGCCGGAGCCGATGATCGCAACGTCGACATCGATGTCGTGGTCGATCGGCCCGTCGTCGGCCGGTGGCTCGCCGGCGGTGCCGATCCAGTAGGTCGGCGCGTAGTCCCGTCCCTGCCCGGGGGTTGCGCTGACCAGCGGGTCATAGGCGGGGTCGTAGGGGTTCTTCGGCGCGGTGGCACGCGGCTCGATCGCGCGCTCGGTGGTCGCAGCGTCCATGCTGAGGTCCTCTTGAAGGCGTCTTGTCCGGCGGGCGGACGTCAGGCGCCGGCAACCGGCGGGCGATCCTTGCGGAATGCGTTCTTGACCGCGATCTTGCCGTTGTGGAAAGTGAAGACGTCGACCATCCGTGCCTCGATCCGAGTGCCATCGGCCTTGGTGCCGACGAAGGTCGATTCGGTGACGCCGCGATTGCCCTGGACGAAGTGGTCAGGGTCCTGCCACGACGCATCCGGGAAGGTCTGCCAGGCCAGCATGAAGCCTTCGCGAACGGCCTCGCGACCGACGAAGCTGCGCCCCAGCAGGTCGGGGCCGGCGACCGCATGAAACGAGCAATCGTCTGCCATGAAATCCATCAGCGCGTCGATGTCGTGCCGGTTCCAGGCATCGCTGAATGCCTGCAGGAAGGCCGGGGTGGGTTCGCTCATTGTTGTCTCCTCCTTGGGTCTGTCAGGGCCGCCGTGAAGTCCGGTGGCTCAGTGCATGGATGCAGATTAAGACCGTTGGGGAGGGTGCGGTAGGACCAGTTCCGGACAATCGTTTGGTCCAGACAACTTATTGATTCAGTGTAGAAAGTTTACTGATTCTGGATGGCGTGGAAGGCTTCTGCCAAGGCTTGGATGCCGGGCTCGATGCGATCCGCGCGGATCGAGGCGAAGCCGAGCCGGAAGGCGTTCCTCGCCGGTGTGCGCTCGCTGAAGAAGACCGCTCCGGGCTCGATCAGCACGCCCCGCTGCTCGGCCTCGTGGCACAGCGCGTCGGCGTCGAGCCAGTCCGGACCGGTGACCCAGCATGACGAACCACCCGAGATCGGCACGTGCGTCAATTGCGGGATGTGCTGCGCGAGGGCGCGCGACAGCAGTTCGGCCCGTTCATGATGGGCCGCCGACAGCCGGCGCAGCAGCGAATCGTGGTGGCCGAGGGACAGGAACAGGGCGAAGGCGCGCTGCATGTAGGCGGTCGGGTGGCGCAGATTCAGCCGGCGGACGCCGCGCAGTTCGCGCACCAGCGCCGGCGGCGCGACGACGTAACCCAGGCGCAATCCCGGCGCCAGCGTTTTCGACAGGCTGCCGACATAGATCACGCGATGATTGCGATCGAGGCTCTTCAGGGTCGGAACCGGTTCTCCCTCGAAGCGGTTCTCGCTTTCGTAGTCGTCTTCGATGATCACGAAATCGCCGGCTTCGGCCTGCGCTAGCAAGGCTTCGCGGCGTGCCACCGGCATTGTCACGGTGGTCGGACACTGGTGGCTCGGCGTCACATAGACGTAGTCGCAACGCGCCAGCGCCGGGCCGATCCGCAGGCCCTCCGAATCGATCGGCAGGTCGACCATCTGACCGCTGCGGCTGCTGAAGATGTTGCGGGCGTCCGGATAGCCCGGGTTCTCGATGCCGACCCGGGTCTGCTGTCCGACCAGCAGGTCGGCCAGCAGGTAGAGCGCCTGCTGCGTGCCGACGGTGATGACGATCTCGTCGTCGGTCGCCCACACGCCCCGTCGCGGTAGAACGCGGGTGCGGATCTGTCGCACCAGGGACTCGTCGTCCCGCAGGAACATGTCCTGCGCCCATTCGCCGATCTCGAGCACCGACAGCGTCTTCATGCAGCACTCGCGCCAGTCCGCGGTCGGAAACTGGGCCGGGTCGAACTGGCCGTAGATGAACGGAAACGGATAATGCTGCCAGTCCGCCGGCTTGTGGATGTTGCGTTGGGCGCTCGGGCGGAAGCGGAAGCGTACGTCCCAGTCGGGCGCCCGGCTGTGGTCGAGCGGCTGCGGTTCCTCGGTGCTGACGGCGCGGCCCTCGAGCATCTCGGGATTGATGAAGAAACCCTTGCGTTCCCGAGACAGCAGGTAACCCTCGTCCACCAGTTGCTGGTAGGCGATCACCACCGTGTTGCGGGCGACGCCGATCTGATTCGCCAGTTCCCGGCTCGAAGGGATCGGCGCGTCCAGCGGCAACTGTCCGTCGAGGATGCCGGAGACCAGCATCTGCCGGATCTGGCCCTGAAGGCTGATGTTCGGCGAAGCCGCCTGCTGGAAGAACTGGCGCCACATCGTGCCGCCGGGTTTGGCGCTCATCTGTGCTGACTCTGTCGCGGGTGAAGTCGACAAGCGGCGGACGTGTCCGCGCCATTCACTACTCTATAGGTCGCGAGACTTCGGATGGCAGGAATATCGGTAGGCCGGGCGAGATCGGACCGGCGCCGGAGCAGCCCGGGCGCCGGCTCGGGGCGCGACCGGCCTAGGCGGCTCGACGGCCGGCTGGCGCGATGATGCCGCTCTCCGGTGACGACGGTTCCGCACTGTAGCGCTTGCGCGGCATGCGTCCCGCGAGATAGGCCTCGCGTCCCGCCTGCACCGCCTTCTTCATGGCGCTCGCCATCAGCACTGGTCGCCGTGCGTGGGCGATCGCCGAGTTCATCAACACCGCGTCGCAGCCGAGTTCCATCGCGATCGCGGCATCGGATGCGGTGCCGACACCGGCATCGACCAATACCGGCACCCGGGCCTGATCGATGATCAGCCGCAGGTTCCACGGATTGACGATGCCCATGCCGGAACCGATGATCGAGGCCAGCGGCATGATCGCGCAGCAGCCGATGTCTTCGAGCCGGCGCGCCTGGATCGGGTCGTCGGAGCAATACACCATCACGTCGAACCCGTCCCGAACCAGCATCTCGGCCGCCTTGACGGTCTCGGGCATGTCCGGGAACAAGGTGTCGGGATCGCCCAGCACCTCGAGCTTGACCAGGCTGTGGCCGTCGAGCAGTTCGCGGGCCAGTCGCAAGGTGCGCACCGCATCTTCCGCCGTGAAGCAACCGGCCGAGTTCGGCAGGTAGGTGTAGTGGCTTGGTGGCAGCGCGTCGACCAGGCTCGGCTGATGCGCGTCCTGGCCGATGTTGGTGCGCCGGATCGCCACCGTGACGATCTCGGCGCCGCTGGCGTCCACCGCCTCGCGGGTCTCTTCGAAGTCCCGGTACTTGCCGGTGCCGACCAGCAAGCGCGAATGGTAGGTCTTGCCGGCGATGGTCAAAGCGTCGTTCATGTCTCTCTCCACGTCCTTGTATCGTGTTTTCTCAGCCGCCGCCGACCGCGACGATGATCTCGATGCGGTCACCCTGCCGGATCCATTCCCGGTGATGACGGCTCCTCGGCACGACTGCGCCGTTCAACTCGACTGCCACCCGCTTGCCGGCGAGGCCGCTGCGCTCGAGCAGTTGGTCGACGGTGATCGGGCCGGGCAGGGCGCAGTCGCGCCCGTTGATCGCGATGTGCTCCATGGCCTCACACCTTGCGATAGATCTCGG
>JAGRFY010000101.1 GCA_020445765.1 Rhodocyclaceae bacterium
TCAACTATACCAGTTCCCGACAAAAAGCCTCAACTATTTGACCCTCGACTCCCCGCCTGTGCGACCCTCCCCCCGCATCGTTGCCGGCGGCGCGAGGCGCACCGCGACGAATCCACTCAATCGACCATCTTGGACAACTTGTCCGGGTCGAAGTCGTCCTTGCATTCCGGCACTTCGTCGATCTTGATGCCGGCCTCGGCAAGCCGCTCAAGCAGGCACTGCATGCGACGGTCGTTTTCGACCGCGTGATCGAGGATGCCATGCAGCGCACGGGCGATCGGGTCATCCATGTCGCGGGTCACGCCATAGGCCGAAAACCCCATCTCCTTGGCCTTTTCCTCGCGGGCGTCGCGCTCCTTGCGCTCGCCGTCGAGCACCCGCGCCGGGTTGCCGACCGCAGTGGCGCCGGCCGGCACCGGCTTGACCACCACTGCGTTGGAGCCGACCTTGGCGCCGTCGCCGACCTCGAAGCCGCCGAGCACTTTCGCACCGGCGCCGATGACGACGCCGCGGCCGAGGGTCGGGTGCCGCTTGGTCCCGCGATAGAGCGAAGTGCCGCCCAGCGTCACGCCCTGGTAGATCGTGCAGTCGTCACCGATCTCGGCGGTTTCGCCGATCACCACGCCCATGCCGTGATCGATGAACACGCGACGCCCGATCCGGGCGCCCGGATGGATCTCGATGCCGGTGAACATGCGGCCGAGATGGCTGAGGAAGCGCCCCAGCCACAGGAAGCCGGATTCCCACGCGCCGTGCGCGAGCCGATGCACGGCCAGTGCGTGCACACCCGGATAGCAGGTGAGAACCTCCAACGCGGACCTTGCCGCCGGATCGCGTTCGCGCACGCTCGCAATGTCTTCACGCAGTCGCTGGAACATCGTCTTTCCCTGTCGCCGGACCGTCAGCCGGCCTGCCCTCGTCGGCAGTCATGTTAATCAAGTCTTCTTCTCGAGCGCCGACAGCAGCCCGCGCAGGATGCCGACCTCCTCGCGCTCGAGCCGGATGCGCCCGAACATCCGCCGGATGCGCGGCATCAATCGACGCGGGTTGTCCGGATCGTGGAAGCCACTGTCGATCATCGCATGCTCGAGGTGGCCGAAGAAGCCTTCGACCTCGTCGAAGCTGGCCGGCTGCCCGGCCAGATACGGGGCGTCGCCCGGCGCCATCGCGGCCATTCGCAACTCGTAGCACATCAGTTGCACGGCGGCGCCCAGGTTCAACGACGAATAGGCCGGATTGGCCGGCACCATCACCGGCATGCCACACAGCGCAAGCTCTTCGTTGGAAAGCCCACTGGTCTCGTTGCCGAACACCAGCGCGACCTCGCCGACCGACGTGCTGGCAACCGCCTCCAACGCCGCCTCGCGCGCCCATCGCGCCGGCACCGCCAGCTCGCGGCGGCGGGCGGTCAATGCGCAGGCGAGGACCGTGCCGCCGAGGGCGTCGGCCAGCGAATCGACCACCTTCGCGCCTTCGAGCACGTCGAGCGCACCCGAGGCCCGCGCATCGGCGACCGGGTCCGGGAAGACCTCGGGCCGCACCAGCACCAGCCGCCCGAGCCCCATGGTCTTCATCGCACGTGCCGCAGCACCGATGTTGCCGGGATGGCTGGTGCGTGTGAGCACGATCCTGATCCGGTCGAGCGCCACTGCGCCGTTCATATTAGAATCCTTGGTTTTGCGCCGTGCCCGGAGCCAGCCGGCTTCGGCGAGAGACCCCCGCCATGCACCCCATGCTGAACATCGCCGTCAAGGCTGCCCGCCGCGCCGGCAACATCATCAATCGCGCGTCGACCGACCTCTCCCACATCAAGATCCAGAGCAAGAGCGCCAACGACTACGTCACCGAGGTGGATCGCGCCGCCGAGGCGGCGATCATCGACGTGTTGCAGGATGCCTACCCGGGGCACGGGATTCTAGCAGAGGAGCGTGGCGCAGCCGGCGCAGGTGCCGAGGCGGAGTACCAGTGGATCATCGACCCCCTGGACGGCACCACCAATTTCATCCACGGCTTCACGCAGTACGCGGTCTCGATCGCGCTCGCCCGGAACGGCATCGTCGATCAGGCCGTGGTGTTCGATCCGGTCGCGAACGACCTCTACACCGCCAGCCGCGGCGCCGGCGCCTACCTCAACGAGCGTCGCATCCGGGTGTCGAAACGCGTGCGCATGAACGAGGCCCTGGTCGGCACCGGCTTTCCGTTTCGCGAATTCGACAACATCGACGCTTATCTGGCGATGTTCCGCGAAGTCGCGCAGAAGACCGCCGGCATCCGCCGCCCCGGCTCCGCCGCGCTCGATCTCGCCTACCTCGCCGCCGGCCGCTACGACGCCTTCTGGGAACTGGGCCTGAAGCCCTGGGACATGGCCGCCGGCACCCTGTTGGTACAGGAAGCGGGCGGCCTGGTCAGCGACCTGGCCGGTGACTCGGCCTTTCTCGCCACCGGCAACATCGTCGCCGGCACGCCGAAGATCTTCGGCCAGCTGCTGCCGATCATCCAGCGCCACAAGCCAGCGGCCGTGGCGGCCTAGTCCAGCGACCGACGCGCGGCGTCAACTGCGCGGTCCAGTTTGCCAAGCACCATGGGCGAGCCGAATCCGGACACGGCACCAGCCGTCGACTCGACGATCGCGATCCTCGCCCGCGCGCCGGAGCCCGGTCGCAGCAAGACGCGCCTGATCCCGAAACTGGGCGCAGCCGGCGCAGCGGCGCTGCAGCAACGCCTGACCGCGCGGGCGATCGACACCGCGCTGGCCGCCGCGCTCGGCCCGGTCGTGCTGTGGGGCGCCCCCGATCACCACCATCCGAGTTTTGCCGCCCATGCCCGTGGCCGGACGCTCGAACTGCGAAGCCAGCCGGAGGGGAATCTCGGCGAGCGCATGCTCGCGGCGATCGCGGCGACGCCGGCCACCGGCGGCGTGCTGGTGATCGGCACCGACTGCCCGGCGCTGGGCCCGGACCATCTGCGCGAAGCGGCGTTCGCGCTTGCGCACCGCAACGATGCGGTCGTGATTCCGGCCGAGGACGGCGGCTACGTGCTGATCGGTCTGCGCCGACCGGAGCCGGCCATCTTCGCGGACATCGACTGGGGTGGAGCCCGGGTGATGGCGCAGACGCGCCAACGGATGCGGGATCGCGGTCTGCGCTGGCACGAACTGCCGCCGCTGTGGGACGTCGACCGGCCCGACGACATCGCCCGCGTCGCCCGGTACTGGCCACAGCTGGTGGACGGGCTGCCGTCCGCCTAGCACGCCGCGGCCGTGGCGCCGCATTGCGATCACGACGGACTCGTGCAGTGTCCACCTGCGCCGTCCGGCGACCGCGTTCGGCGACAACGCCGTGCCCCAGACACCCGGACGATCGTGCGGCTGCGTGATGCCGAATCCGCTGTCGCGCGCCTCCAGCCCCGCCGCTGCGACGCCGCCGGCGGGCGGTGCCGAGCCGATCGTTCGTGCTTGGGGTTTGCCGGCCGGCGTACTAGCCTTTGGACATTGACGGTTCGTTTCGGCCGACGATTCTTCGGCCGGTGCCCGGGCCCGGCATCGCACGCGCGCCGGCGGCCTCGTACCGGCCCGTCGCCGGCCCCACGGCCGTCGTCCCAGCGGGGTCGCCCATGATCCGACCTGCGGGCTGCATCGGCCTGCACGATCCGTCCCGGGTCCATGCCAACTGCGGCGTCGGCGCAATCGCCGATCTCGCCGGGCGCGCCAGTCACGAGATCGTCGAACTCGCCTTCGAGGCCCTGGAAAACCTCGATCACCGCGGCGCCCGGGGTGCGGAACAGAACACCG
The DNA here is from genome assembly GCA_020445765.1 of Rhodocyclaceae bacterium. GTDB lineage: Bacteria > Pseudomonadota > Gammaproteobacteria > Burkholderiales > Rhodocyclaceae > Cognatazoarcus. Next base: position 3,791 of record JAGRFY010000101.1, read on the forward strand.
GCGACGGCGCGGGCATGCTGATCCAGAAGCCCCACCGGCTGTTTGCGGCCGAAGTGCCAGGTCTGCCGCCGGCCGCGCGCTACGGCGTCGGACAGGCCTTTCTGCCGCGCGACGAAGCCCTCGGCGACCGGCTGCAAGCGCTGATCGAGGATCGAGTCGCCGCAGATTCCCTGCGATTTCTGGCCTGGCGCACGGTGCCGACCGGCGACGCCGACCTCGGCCAGGGCGCCAGGCTCGGCGAGCCGCGGGTGCGGCAGTTCTTCGTCGGCGCGCCCGAGGGCATGGACGCCGGCGTGTTCGACACCCGCCTCTACCTGCTGCGCCGCGCGATCGAGCGTGCCACGCGCCTGGCGGGATTCGCGCACGACGACTTCTACCTGTGCTCGCTCGACCGTCGCCGCGTCGTCTACAAGGGTCTGCTGACCTGCACCCAGTTGCGTCGCTACTACCCCGACCTGTCCGACCCACGCACGTTGTCGGCGCTGGCGCTGGTGCATTCGCGCTTCTCGACCAACACGCTGGGCGCCTGGCACCTGGCCCATCCCTACCGCTGCCTGGTACACAACGGCGAGATCAACACGCTGCGCGGCAACCGCAACTGGATGCGGGCACGCGAGGCGGCGCTCGCAAGTCCTCGCTTCGGCGCCGACGTCGATCGCCTGCGGCCGCTGCTGGACGACGGCGACAGCGACTCGGCAGCGCTCGACCAGGTGCTCGAACTGCTGGTCGAGAGCGGCCGCCCGCTCGAGCATGCCCTGCGCATGATGATTCCGGAAGCGTGGCACAAGGACCCGGCCATGTCGCCCGAGCGCCGGGCCTTCTACGCCTTTCACGCGATGCTGATGGAGCCCTGGGACGGGCCCGCGCTGGTGGTCGCCAGCGATGGCGAGCGGATCGTCGCGGCACTCGATCGCAACGGCCTGCGCCCGTGCCGCATCCAGGTCACCAGCGACCGGCTGCTGGTGCTCGGCAGCGAGACCGGACTGATCGAGCTGCCGGCCAACCGTATCGTGTTTCGCGGCCGCCTGCGGCCAGGCCAGTTGTTCCTGGCCGATCCGGCACGCGGCGGCATCGTCGATCAGCAGGACATCTTCGCCGGTCTCGCGGCGCCGCCGTACCGGCAGTGGCTCGAACAACACGCGCTTGCACTGCGCGATTGCCCGCCGGCGGCCGAAGCGCCGCTGCCGGACTTGGCGCTGGCGAGCGCCCAGCGCGCCTGCGGCTTCACGATGGAATCCCTGCAGCGCTTCCTCGCGCCGATGGCCCGTGACCATAAGGATCCGATCGGGGCGATGGGCAACGACACGCCACCGGCCGCGCTGTCGGCGCTGCCGAGGCCCCTGTTCCACTATTTCAGCCAGCTCTTCGCCCAGGTGTCGAACCCGCCGCTCGACTACCTGCGCGAGGCGCTGGTGACCTCGCTGGCCTGCCCGCTCGGTTGCCAGCGCAACCTGCTCGACGCCACGCCCCGGCACTGCCGGCAGGTGCTGCTGGACTCGCCGATCCTTTCCGGTGGGGATCTCGCACGCCTGCGCGATCTCGGCCGCCACGGCCTCGCGGTTGCCCGCATCGACACCACCTGCCCGCCGGATGCGCCATTCGATGAGGCACTGCGCGACATCGGCGTCGCAGCCGAAGCGGCGCTGGCCGACGGATGCGAGATCCTGTTGCTCGACGACCGCGCACTCGGCCCGACGCGCATTGCACTGCCGGTACTGCTGGCGGTGGCGGGGCTGCACCATCACCTGCTGCGCGCGGGCCTGCGCGCCCGATGCGGCATCGTCGTCGACAGCGGCCAGCCGTGCCGGGTGCACGATTTCTGCACCCTGCTGGGCTACGGCGCCGACGCCGTGCACCCCTGGCTGGCCTACGCCAGCGTCGCCGATCTGGCTGCCGCCGACGACGATCCTCAGGCCCGCCGCGACGCATTGGACGGCTACCGGGCCGCACTCGAGGATGGCATTCTGAAGGTCATGTCGAAGATGGGCATCTCGACCCTGCAGGCCTATCGCGGCGCCCAGGTATTCGAAGCGCTCGGCCTCGACGATGGATTCATCGACACCTACTTCACCGGCACGCCGTGCCCGGTTCCGGGCCTCGGGCTGGCCCATTTCGAACGACAGGCGCGAGCGCTCCATGCAACAGCATTCATGCCGGCGATCGCCGGCACGCCGACACTGCCGAGCGGTGGCGAATTCTACTGGCGCCGCGATGGCGAAGCCCATCAGTGGACGCCGCAGAGCATCGGCCTGCTGCAGCAGGCCGCGCGGCAGCACGACCCGGCCGCCTACCGGGCCTTCGCCGCCGAGATCGATGCCGAAGGCGGCCGCGCGCAGACCTTGCGCGGACTGCTCGAATTCGTCGCCGCACCCGACGACGCGATCCCGCTGGCACGGGTCGAGCCGGTGGACAGCCTGCTGCAGCGCTTCTCGACCGGCTCGATGTCCTTCGGCGCCTTGTCGCGAGAGGCCCACGAAGCACTCGCAATCGCGATGGCCCGTATCGGCGGCAAGAGCGGCAGCGGCGAAGGTGGCGAACAGGTCGAGCGCTTCGGCAGCGAGCGCGCGTGTTCGATGAAGCAGATTGCCAGCGGCCGCTTTGGCGTCACCGCCCATTACCTCGCCAATGCCCGTCAGATCGAGATCAAGATGGCCCAGGGCGCCAAGCCCGGCGAGGGCGGCGAGCTGCCCGGCAACAAGGTCGGCGACGAAATCGCGGCGGTGCGCTTCACGACGCCCGGCGTCGGCCTGATCTCGCCACCCCCGCACCACGACATCTATTCGATCGAGGATCTGGCGCAGCTGATCCACGACCTGAAGTGCGCCAATCCGCAGGCCGAGATCCACGTCAAGCTGGTGGCGGTGGCCAATGTCGGCACGATCGCGGCCGGCGTCGCCAAGGCGCGGGCCGATGCGATCCTGATCAGCGGCGAAGCCGGCGGCACCGGCGCTGCCCGCAAGACCTCGATCAAGTCGGCCGGCACGGCATGGGAGGTCGGCCTGGCCGAGACCCAGCAGGTGCTGGTGGCCAACCGCCTGCGCTCGCGGGTGCGGCTGCGCGTGGACGGCGGCCTCAAGACGGCCCGCGATGTCGCGGTCGCGGCGCTGCTCGGCGCCGAGGAGTTCGGCTTCGGCACCGCTGCCCTGGTGGCGCTGGGCTGCGTGATGCTGCGCAAGTGCCACTGCAACACCTGCTCCGTCGGCGTCGCCACCCAGGATCCGTCCCTGCGCGCGCGCTTCGCCGGCCAACCCGGGCATGTCGAGACCTACCTGCGATTCGTCGCCGAAGACCTGCGCGCGATCATGGCGCGGATGGGCTTCGCCACCCTCGACGAGATGGTCGGCCGGGTCGATCGTCTGCGCCAGCGCGCCGTCACCGACGGCGTACCCGATCTCGACCTGTCACGCCTGCTCCAGCGCCCGCACGGCGACGACGCCAGGCGACGCACCCACGGCCAGCAGCACGGCCTGCAGCGCCACCCCGACCGCCGCCTGATCCGGGCCGCGCATCCGGCGCTCGAACACGGCATTCCGGTGCAACTGCGCCTGGCGGTGCGCAATCGCGACCGGGCGGTGGGCACGATGCTGAGCTGGGCAGTGACGAAGCGTCATGGCGCCGCGGGGCTGCCACCCGACACCATCGTCGTCCGCTGCATCGGCTCGGCCGGACAGAGCTTCGCCGCCTTCGCCGCCCCGGGCATCCGACTCGCCCTGGTCGGCGATGCCAACGACTATGTCGGCAAGGGCCTGTCCGGCGCCGTGGTCTCGATCGCGCCGCCGGCCGATGCCGGCTTCGCCGCCGAGCGCAGCGTCGTCGTCGGCAACGTCGCGCTGTATGGTGCGACGGCCGGCCAGGCCTATGTCCGCGGCGTCGCCGGCGAGCGCTTCGCGGTGCGCAATTCGGGCGCGATGGCGGTGGTCGAGGGCATCGGCGATCACGGCTGCGAATACATGACCGCCGGCGTCGTCGTCGTGCTCGGTGAATTCGGACGCAATTTTGCCGCCGGCATGAGTGGCGGCGAAGCCTACGTCTTCGACCCGCGCGCGCGACTGCTGGAATGCCTCAACGCCGAGATGGTCGGGCTCGAGCAGGTCGTGGACGAACGCGATGTCGAACTGCTGCGACGCCTGCTCGGCAATCACTTGTCGGCCACCGGCAGCACGCGCGCCGGCACCCTGCTGTCCGACTGGCCAGCCGCCGCGGCCGGCTTCGCCAAGGTCGTACCCAAGGCCTATGCGGCCGTCCTGCAGGCGCAGCAGGTGCGGGGGCGCGACATCCGCCCGCACCTGCCGGCACCACTGCTGGCCGCCTGAAACCGGCACGAACGCGACGATGAGCGAAAACCATCCGAACGGTTTCCTGAAGTATCGGCGGTCGCCGATCGGCTATCGCGATCCTGCCATCCGCACCGCGGACTACCTGCCGGTCTACGACGCGGACTGGGCACCGCAGCGCATGCGCGAACAGGGGGGACGCTGCATGGACTGTGGCGTGCCGACCTGCACCGCCGGCTGCCCGATCGGCAACCTGATTCCGGACTGGAACGACCTGGTGCATCGCGGCCGCTGGCGGGAGGCGCTGGAACGGCTGCAGGCGACCAACAACTTCCCGGAGTTCACCGGCTATACCTGTCCGGCACCGTGTGAGCCGGCCTGCGTGCTGGCGACCAATGACGAAGCCGTGACGATCAAGAGCCTCGAGCGCGCGATCGTCGACATGGGCTGGCGCCAGGGCTGGATCGTGCCTAAACCCCCAATCGCCCGCAGCGGCAAGGCGGTGGCGGTGGTCGGCAGCGGACCGGCGGGGCTCGCCTGCGCCCAGCAACTGAATCGGGCCGGCCATCGGGTCACGGTGTTCGAACGCGACGATGTGATCGGCGGCCTGATGGCCTACGGCATTCCCGACTTCAAGTTCGCCAAGACCCAGCTCGCGCGCCGGGTCGACCTGCTCGGCCGCGAAGGCATCGAGTTTCGCACCGGCTGCGAGGTCGGCGGTGACGTCCCGCTCGCCAGCCTGCGCGCCGGATTCGACGCCGTATGCCTGGCGATCGGCGCCCAGACCCCGCGCGACTTCGACGTGCCGGGTCGTCGACTGGCGGGCGTGCATGAGGCCATGGACTACCTGCGCTGCGAGAACCGGCGCCAGGCCGGACGACCGGTGGCGCAAGCAATCGATGCAGGCGGCCGCGACGTGATCGTGCTCGGCGGCGGCGATACCGGCGCCGACTGTGTCGCCACCGCCCACCGCCAGCACGCGGCTTCGGTGACGCAGGTCGCGATCGACGCACCGCGGCCGCTCGCGCGCGCGGACGACAATCCGTGGCCGTGGTGGCCGAAGACGCAGCAATCCAGCTACGCCCTCGACGAGGGTGGGCAGGCGGAATTCAACCTGCACTGCGCGGCCTTTATCGACGGCGACGCTGATGGCCGAGTGGACGAAGTGCGCTTCGAGCGTGTGCGTTGGCAACACGACGCAACCGGGCGCCGAAGCGGCAAGACGGTCATCGACGACGACGTCCGGCTGCCCGCCGGGCTGGTGCTGATCGCCACCGGTTTCACCGGGCCGAGGCTCGATCGACTGGCGTGCGCGGAACTCGTCGCCGACGCCGGCGGCCGCCTGCCGTCGGACGATGCAATGATGACATCGCTGCCGGGCGTGTTCGTGGCCGGCGACGCGCGCCGCGGCGCATCGCTGGTGGTGTGGGCGATCGGCGAGGGGCGCGACTGTGCTCGCGCCATCGATCGCTACCTGTCGGGCGACAGCGCACTGCCGGCCAGCCTGCGCAGCGCCGGCCGGCCGCTCGGGGGGTGAACGATCGCGGCGCGCTACTTCGGTTGAGGCACGATGCGCAGATAGGGCTTGGGCGCCTTCCAGCCGTCCGGGAAGCGCTCGCGGGCCTCGTCGTCCTTGACCGCCGGCACGATGATGACGTCCTCGCCGTGGCGCCAGTTGACCGGTGTCGCGACCTTGTGGCGCGCGGTGAGCTGGCAGGAGTCGAGCACCCGCAGCACTTCGTCGAAATTGCGCCCGGTGCTCATCGGATAGGTGATCATCAGCTTGATCTTCTTGTCCGGGCCAATCACGAATACCGAGCGCACGGTTGCATTGTCGGCCGCCGTGCGATCCTTCACCTCGCCGCTGGCATTCGGATGCAGCATGTCGTAGCGCTTGGCTACCTGCATGTCGGTGTCGCCGATCATCGGGTAATTGACCGCCGTGCCCTGCGTCTCTTCGATGTCGCCCATCCAGCGCCGGTGATCCTCGACCGAATCGACCGACAGGCCGATCACCTTGCAGTTTCGCTTCGCGAATTCGGGCTTGAGCCGGGCCATGTAGCCGAGTTCGGTGGTGCAAACCGGCGTGAAGTCCTTCGGATGGGAGAACAGGATCGCCCAACTGTCGCCGATCCATTCATGGAATCGGATCGTGCCCTCCGTGGTCTCGGCCGTGAAATCCGGTGCGTCGTCGCCTATGTGCAGTCCCATGGTCGTCTCCTGCTGAGGCAGTCCCGGGTCCAGGCCCGCTGCCGCCCGACCCCGGGCTGCTGGTTTTCGGATGTTCGTCGCGGACCCGGCTGCGAGGCCGGTCGCGACCATGTGACCATCGGCAAGGCGGCGCGTTCCGCGCCTGCAGAGCCGTTCCGCGCCGCATCTTCGCTCGGCGGACGTGCGCCGCGCATTCGACCGGCGATGCGCCCCTCCGCCCGTTTCAATCCGGCAGTGCGACCTTGCCTTCCTTGCTGTACTGATAATCGTGAAACACGTGCTCGGCGGTCAGCAGCTGGTAGCTACCGTCCGCGAGCCGATTGCTGGTGTCCTTGAGGCGGTAGGTGTAGTGCCCACAGGTCCAGCAATCGAAATTGCGCATGTGGGTGCACAGGCAGGTCTTCTCGCGAACCGAGACCCGGCGCGCGTCCGGATGGGCAGCCACGGTCTTGTTGTAGGCGTCGATGTACTGGCAGCGCCCCTTGCTGTCCAGCAGATAGCCGTAGGCTTCGCAATTGGGTCGGATGCCGGCACCGATCGCAGGGCTGCTCTTCAGCATCCGCATCGGATAGCCGGTGGGCGAGATCTGGTTCACCTCGATCTCGTCCTCGCTGGCCTTGAAATAGTGCTGCTTGACGTCGTCGGGCAGGCCGCACTCCCTGGTCACGGTGAACCGTGTCGCCACCTGGACCGCGCCGCAGCCGCTTTCGAGGAAAGCCGTCGCATCGCTGCCGGTGAAGATGCCGCCGGCCGGAATCAGCGGGATGTCGAGCTGGTTCTCGGTCATCCACAGCTGGATCTCGGCGACGATCGTCGCCAGGTCGTAGGCCGCCCAGTCCATGCCGAAGCCGAGATGGCCACCTGCCAGCGGCCCTTCGACCACGACATAGTCGGGCAGGCGCTGGGTGCGCCCGCTCTTCTTCAGGAACAACTGCAGTGCCCGCAGCGACGAGACGATGATGCCGAGCTTGACGTCGCGGAAACGCGGATGATCCTCGATCAGCGAGAAGGAACCGAGATGCAGGCCGGCAGCCAGCGTGACGCCGTCGATGCCGGCATCCAGCGCCGCCTTGAGGCGCACCTGCAGCGTCTCCTTGGGCGCGTTCATCGTCAGCTTTTCCATGCAGTTGATGAACACCAGGCCGTCACCGCGCTTGCGCTCCATCGCGCCGCGCACATGCAGGTGGGTGGCCTCGGCGACCTTGCCGAGATCGAACTGCACCACCGACTTGTCCGGATTGGCGACGTTGAACTTGTAGAGCTTCAGCTTTTCCCGCACGTACTTGGTGTTGTAGCGGCGATCGGCGACGGTCTTGATCATCGCGTCCGAAATGTGGCCGATGCCGCCCAGGCGGGCCGCCTCGAGCGCAAGGTCGGCGGTCGAGATGTCGACCCCCATGCCGCCGACCATGATCGGCACCACTTCCTTGTCGCCCAGCTTCAGTCGGAAATCGTCAACGCTTTTCATCGTTCATCCCTCGACCCCTCCCTTCGGAGCGTAGCCTGTCTGTTTGGCGTGACGTCGCCTCGCGCCCAGCCTCGGAATCGTCGTCGGCCCCTCGGGCATCACGCATCGGACCCTCCTTCCGGCACGTGCGGAGCAACGGCGAAAAGCCCGTAATTATACGCCAAAGCCTACCAATCACGGAGCCGGCGTACCGGACGGGCAAGCCTGCGCCGCCCGCCTCGCCCGCCGCTTCTGCGCCCGCAGCCGGCCGAATCCGATGGATGGCGGCGCGCCTCGCGCTGTCGATCGGGTGCCGGCAAAGGTCAGCATGCCAGGCCGACGGCGAGCGACGAATTCACGACGCCGCTTCGTGGCGGTCGGCAGCCGCGGCCTTGCCATCGGCACCACGGCTCGAAGCGATTGGGCGCCAGATCGCCCCGCGGTCGGGCGCGGATCCACCCGCCATCGCCGACCATCCGGGCTAGAATCCGGGCTCCGATCGACCTTCCATGCGAGGCCCCGGACCGGGTCCGCGCCAAGGGCCGCCTTGCCACCATGCACAACGAACTGAAGATCTTTGCCTGCAGCTCGAACCCGGCGCTGGCCGACGCCATCTGCCAGCATCTGGACGTCCCGGTCAGCCCGCTGACCGTCTCGCGCTTCTCGAACGACAACCTCTTCGTACAAATACAAGAGAACGTCCGCGAACGAGACGTCTTCGTGCTGCAATCCTTCACCGAACCGGTCAGCGACAACATCATGGAGCTGTTGATCACCCTCGACGCGATGCGCAGCGCCTCGGCCGGTCGCGTCACCGCAGTGATTCCGTACTACTCGTATGCCCGCTCCGACAAGAAGGACGCGCCACGCATCTCGATCGCCGGCCGGCTGGTCGCCGACCTGTTGCGCACGGCCGGCGCGGACCGGGTTCTGACGATGGATCTTCACGCCGATCAGGTGCACGGCTTCTTCAGTATGCCGGTGGATCACCTGACCGCGATCCCGACCATGGCCGCGCATTTTCGCAAGACCCACGATCTGACCAAGATGGTCGCGGTGGCGACCGACGCCGGCGGCGCCAAGCGCGCGGGCCGCTTCGCCGTGAAGCTCGACATTCCGCTGGCGATCATCGACAAGCGGCGGATCAGCGACACCGACGTGCACCAGGGGCAGGTCGTCGGCGAAGTCGCCGGCCTCGACGCAGTGATCTTCGAAGACGAGATTGCCACCGGCGGCACCCTGGTCGCCACCGTTGACACCTTGCGTCGCGCGGGCGCGCGCCGCGTCATGGCCGGCGCAGTCCATCCGGTACTGTGCGGACCGGCGGTCGAACGCCTGGCCACCTCCGGGCTCGACGCGATCGTCGTCACCGACACCGTTGCCGTCGACGCGGACAAGCGCGCGCGGCTGCCCCAACTGCAGGTTCTGTCGGTGGCACCCTTGCTCGCGGCCGCGATCGAGCGTATCCACAGCGGAGAGAGCGTCGGCGCGCTGTTCGGTTGAGCGGCTCGTTCAGGACAGCGTGCGCAGCGCCTCGAGCGCCTCGTCGAGCCGCTCTACCGCGATCACGTCAAGTTCGCCGATCGCCTGCTTCGGCGCGTTGGCGCGCGGAATCAGGGCATGGCGGAAACCCAGCTTGGCGGCCTCGCGCAGGCGTTCCTGGCCGCGCGGAGCCGGGCGTATCTCGCCGGCCAGCCCGATCTCGCCGAATACCACCAGCGCATCCGGCAACGGCCGGTCGCGCAGCGACGAGACGATCGCCAGCAATACCGCGAGGTCGGCGGCGGGCTCGGCGATGCGCACGCCACCGACCGCATTGACGAAGACGTCCTGGTCGGAACAGACGATGCCGGCATGGCGGTGCAGCACCGCCAGCAGCATCGCCAGCCGGTTCTGGTCGAGGCCGACCGTCAGCCGCCTCGGGCTCGGACTGCGCGCCTGGTCCACCAGTGCCTGGATCTCCACCAGCAGCGGGCGCGTACCCTCCTGGGTGGCCAGGATGCAGGCGCCGGGTACCTGCTTGTTGTGGTGCGACAGGAACAGCGCCGACGGGTTGCCGACGCCGCGCAGCCCGCGGTCGGTCATGCCGAAGACGCCGAGCTCGTTGACCGCGCCGAAGCGGTTCTTGATCGCCCGCACCAGGCGGTAGGCCGAGTGGCTGTCCCCTTCGAAGTACAGCACCGTGTCGACGATGTGCTCGAGCACCCTCGGCCCGGCCAGCGCACCGTCCTTGGTGACGTGGCCGACCAGCACCACGCTGGCGCCGCCCTGCTTGGCGTAGCGGGTGAGCTGCGCAGCGCATTCGCGCACCTGGCCGACCGAGCCCGGCGCCGACGCGAGGCTGTCCGAGTAGAGGGTCTGCACCGAATCGATGACCACGATCTCGGGCTGGTGTTCGCGCAGGGTCGCGAGAATGCGCTCGAGACTGATCTCGGCGAGCAGTTGCAGCCCGCTCGGCGCCAGTTGCAGCCGGCGCGCGCGCAAGGCGATCTGCTCGCCCGATTCCTCGCCGCTGACGTAGAGCGCTCGGCAGGACGAGGCCATCGACGACAACGCCTGCAGCAACAGGGTCGATTTGCCGATCCCCGGGTCGCCGCCGATCAGCACCACCCCGCCGGCCACCAGACCGCCGCCGAGCACCCGGTCGAACTCCTCGATGCCGGTTGACGTGCGCGGCCGCTCGCGGGGCTGGATCTCGGCCAGGGTCTGCAGCCCGCCGGCATCGCCGGCAAGGGGCGCGTAGCGGTGCGCGGCCGGCAAGGCGGCCTGCTCGCCAGCTTGTTCGGCCAGTGAGTTCCAGGCGCGACAATGCGGGCACTGTCCCTGCCAGCGGGCGACCTGGCCACCGCACTCACCGCAGACGAAGACCGAGCGGTTACGTGCCATGGCCGAGTTCCACCGCGGCGCGCTGTTCCGACAGGCGCTGCAGTTCGTGGGTCGCGAAATCGGCGAAGGTGGTGATCAGGCGCGAGCGGAAGCGGTCGCGCGGAAAGATCACCTCGAGCGGCGTCGCCAGCGGCGGGTCGAGCGAGATCGCCACCAGCGCGCCTTCGCGCACGTCGCGGATGATCGCGGCACGCGAGGCGATGCCGTAGCCGAAGCCACAGCGGGCAAGATGCTTGACCGCGGCCAGCGACCCCAGCTCGGCGCATACCGGAACCTCGGCAATCGCGATGCCGGCCGCCTCGAAGTAGGATTCCGCCAGATCCCGGATCGCGTTGCCGGGCTCGCGGGTGATGAAATCGTGGGCCCGCAGATCCTCGGCGCCGACGACCTCGGCGCGGGCCAGCGGATGGCTGGCCGCGCAGATCACCATCAGTTCGTCCTCGGCGGCCACGCGACGCTCTAGCGAGGGATCGGTGGTGACGATCTCGATCAGCCCGAGATCGAGATCGCGGCGGGCGACGCGCGCTTCGATGAAGGCCGAGTTGCCGACCATCACTCGCGGCACCACCCGCGGATTGGCCCGTTTGAAACCCTCCAGCAACTGCGGCAGCCAGTAGGCCGCGATCGTCGTGCTGGTGCCGATATTGAGCGTACCGGTGAGTTCGTCGGTGAGTTCCGCAATGCGGGTGCCGAGCTCGTCATTGAGCTCGAGGATGCGCTCGGCATAAGCCAGGACGATCTCGCCGGCCGGTGTCAATGCGATCCCGCCCTGCCCGCGATCGAGCAGGCGGGTGTTGAGCTGCTCCTCCAGTTGCTTGATCTGGAACGTGACCGCCGGCTGGGTCATGTACAGGCGCTCGGCTGCGCGGGTGAACGAGCCATGCTTGACGACGGCGTTGAACACCTGGAGTCTTCGGTCGGCCATGCCGTGGGCGTTCCGTAAAGTCGACGCCCTTCATTGCATCACATTCGCGTTGCCTTTGCAGGGCGCTGTCGCGCGGCCGAGCGTGCAGCCGACTGTGCCGCCCCTGACGTCGACGGCATTGCCCCGGACCACGCCGGGGTCGCCACTCCGACACCGCCGCCAACGCCGTGCCCAGCCGCCTGCAGACGCCGTCGTTGCGGGCGGATCGTCAGGGCCGTCACGGCCGTCGTGCCGCGATGGTCGGCCGGTAACCGATAACGTGTTATAAACCGCGCTCCCGCCTTCGCACGCCGGACCCCGCAGACGCCGATGCCACTCGGGTTCTACATCATAATGGCCGCGCAGTTCTTCTCTGCGCTGGCCGACAACGCGCTGCTGATCGCGGCCATCGCGTTGCTGCGGGACATGCAGGCGCCGGCCGAACAGGAGCCGCTGCTGAAGCTGTTCTTCACGATCTCCTACGTCGCCCTGGCGGCCTTCGTCGGCGCCTTCGCCGACTCGATGCCGAAATGGCGGGTCATGCTGATCAGCAACACGGTCAAGATCGGCGGCTGCCTGATGATGCTGTTCGGCGCCCATCCCCTGTTCGCCTATGCGGTCGTCGGCCTCGGTGCCGCAGCCTATTCGCCGGCCAAGTACGGCATCCTCACCGAGTACCTGCCGCACCGGCTGCTGGTGGTCGCCAACGGCTGGATCGAGGGCCTGACGGTTGGCGCGATCATCCTCGGCACCGTGCTCGGCGGCGCGCTGATCCGGCCGGACTGGATGACTGCACTGGTCGACCTGGTGCCGTTCACCGACTCCCACTTCGACGTCAGCATCATCATGGTCGGTCTGCTCTATCTGGTGGCCGCAGCGTTCAACCTCTACATCCCGGACACCGGCGTCGATCACAAGCCGCTGAAGAACAATCCGCTCTATCTGATCCACGACTTCAACCACTGTCTGCGGCTGCTGTGGCGCGACAAGCTCGGTCAGATCTCGCTGGCGGTGACGACGCTGTTCTGGGGTGCGGGCGCCACCCTCCAGTTCATCGTCATCAAATGGGCCGAGCATGCGCTCGACTTCGACCTGTCGAAGGCTTCGATGCTGCAGGGTGTGGTGGCGCTCGGCGTGGCGCTCGGTGCCGTACTCGCGGCCCGGCTGGTGAGCCTGCGCGACTCGGTCAAGGTGATTCCGATGGGCATCGCAATGGGACTGATCGTGATGGTGATGACGGTGGTCACCGACGTCGACCTGGCGATGGTGCTGCTGATGCTGATCGGCGCCTGTGCAGGCTTCTTCGTCGTGCCGATGAACGCGCTGCT
>JAGRFY010000102.1 GCA_020445765.1 Rhodocyclaceae bacterium
TCGTCCACTGCGACAGCACCGACGATGGCACGATGGTGCCCGCGCTGGTGACCGCGAGCCAGGACGTCGCCTCCGCCTACATGGACGGCGGCGAAGAGGACGTCTTTTCGTGCCCGATGCCGGACGCGCTGCAGTGCTGGATCGAAGCCTTCATCGCGCGCCACGGCGAGCCCGAGATCGCGCTCGGCAAGGGTCGCCGGCGCCAGCGCGGCAAGAAGCAGAAGGATGCCGACGACCATGGTTGACCGCACGCCCCCCCAGACCTTTGTCGGCCGCTGGTCGCGGCTGAAGGCCGGCGAGCCGGTCGCGCCGCCGGAAGCGGTCGCGCCGGCGGCGGTGCCGGATGTCCCGGTCGCGGACGCAATCGAGGCGCCACTGCTCACGGACGCCGACATGCCCGACGTCGACGCCCTCGACGAAGCGTCCGACTTCTCCGGTTTCCTGTCCAAAGGGGTGTCGGATGGCCTACGCCGGCGTGCCCTCGACAAGCTCTTCCGGCTGCCGATGTGCGGCGTGCTCGACGGCCTCAACGACTACGATGACGACTACACCCAGCTCGAAGAACTCGGCGACACGGTGACCTACCAGATGCGGCAATGGGCCGAGCAGAAGGCCCGCGAGGAATTGACGCAGGCGGCGCCCGACGAGGCGCGGACGATGCCGGAGGACAACAGCGCAGCGACCGACGGCCTCGAGGCTGGCGAGGCGTCGATGGACGAGGAGGCCTGAGCGATGGCAACGAGGCCAGCGCCCGACACCGAACGCGAACGCGCGAACCGCCAGGCGCGAGTCACGGCACTGGCCGCAATCGGCCCGGCGCCAGGCCCTGGCGGTCCGGCGATCAGCTACGAGTCGGCCGGTCGCGTCGTGATCCTCGGGCCGGAAGACCGCATCCGCCGGCTGGCGGCTGCACTGCCTGCCGACGTCCCGGTCTGCGGCATCGTGACCCAGGCATTGCCGGAGCGGATCACGCCGCAGATCGAAGCGGCGGCCGCGCTGGCGCCGGCACTCACCCTGCTGCAGACCCCGACACCGGCGATCGAGGGCCACCTCGGCCATTTCCGGCTTTCGGTCGGGATCGGTGACGACTCGGTCGACATCGCACAGGTCGCGTTTGCCAGGGCCTTCTGCGACATCGTCGTCGACCTCAACGACCAGCCGCTGATCCAGCGGGAGCTGCTGCCGCCGGGCTACCTCCATGCCGACGCCGGATTCGAGCCGGCGACATTGTCCGACGCAGTGCAAGCGCTGATCGGCAGCTTCGACAAGCCCCGCTACGTGCAACTGGAGGCGGCGATCTGCGCCCACTCGGCGAACGGCAAGATCGGCTGTACCCGCTGCCTCGATGCCTGCCCGGCCGATGCGATCCACAGCGTCGACGGTGCAATCGAACTGGACAGCCACCTGTGCCATGGCGCCGGCGGCTGTGCCAGCGTGTGCCCGACCGGTGCGATCCGTTACGACCACCCGGAACCGGCGATGCTGCAGGCACGGCTCGAACAGATGCTGGCGCACTACTTCGCGGCCGGCGGATCCGCGCCGCGGCTGTTGCTGTTCGACGCCGAGGCGGGCGCCCGCTGGTTCGACGCCCATGGCGAGGACCTCGCGGGCCACTGGTTGCCGCTGCAGCTCGAGGAGATCGGCGCCACCGGTCTCGAAACCTGGCTGCAGGCGCTCGCCCGCGGTGCCATCGAGGTGGTGCTGCTGGCACCGGCGCTGACCGACGCGATCCGTGCCGACCTCACCCGAGAGCTGGCCGTGGCCGAGCCCATCCTGCAGGCCATCGGTGGTGATCGCCGGGTCGCGCTGGTCGAGGACCCGGACCAGCTCGCGGCACGTCCGGTACCGACGGTGCGCGCGATCAGCCCGCTCGCGGCGCATGCCGGCAGTCGCGACAAGCGCGCGCTAATCTCTGCCGCCACCGCTCATCTGTATCGCAACTCGGGGCTGCCGGTCGGCGATCTCGTGGTACCGCTGCCCGCGGGTGCGGCATTCGGCACGGTCGACATCGAGGCCGCCGGCTGCACCCTGTGCAATGCCTGCGTTTCGGCCTGCCCGGTCAAGGCGCTGGGCGCCGGCCGCGAGCGGCCGCTGCTTTCGTTCATCGAGGATCGCTGTGTGCAGTGCGGCCTGTGCGTGCAGTCCTGCCCCGAGCGGGTACTGTCGCTGACCAGCCGCTACCAGCTCGATCCGGACCTTCGCCAGCGGCCGCACACGCTGAAGGAAGAACCGCCGTTCGAATGCATCCGCTGCGGCAAGCCGTTCGCCACCCGCAGCATGATCCGCACGATGCAGGCGCGACTGGCCGGCCATCACATGTTCGCCGGCGAAGCCGCCCGTCGGCTCGAAATGTGCGCCGACTGCCGCGTCATCGACATCGCGATGAGCGAGGAGGACGCTGGCCTGGTCGGCCTCGGCGAGGCGATCGCGCCGCCCCGCCCGCGCGGGAGCCGCCACTGATGGCCACCACCATGGAGACCGGTCCGAATCCGATGCCCACCCGTAACGCGGTCGAAGACGCCTTGCGTGCCGACACTTATGCGCTGCTGGGCGCGCTGCTGGCCAGCCCGCCACGGCAGGACCTGCTCGACTGGCTCGCCGACCTCGACGTCGACGCCGACCACGGCACGCGGCTGGCCGATGGCTGGCGGGCGCTATCGACCGCCGCGACCGAGGCTGTCGCCGGCGACGTGCTGGACGAATACCAGCAGTTGTTCGTCGGCCTCGGCAAGGGCGAGATCGTGCCCTACGGCTCCTGGTACAAGACCGGCTACCTGATGGAGCAGCCGCTGGTCGAGCTGCGCGCCGATCTGCGCCGCCTCGGGCTCGAAGCCGATCCCGAGAGTCACGAGCCCGAAGACCACGTCGCTGCCCTGTGCGAAGTCATGTCCCTGCTGCTGCGCCCCGGCGAGAGCTACGCCCGGGAACAAGGCCAGGACTTTTTCGAGCGCCACCTCGAGGGCTGGTGCGTTCGCTTTTTCGAGGATCTCCGAACCTGCCCGTCGGCGCGCTTCTATCGCGCCGTCGGCGGTTTCGGGGCGGTTTTCATCGGCGCCGAGTCGCTCCGGCTGCAAGCCTGAGTCGCGACGCGCCCCAAGGAGGAGAGCGGAATGGACAAGAATCCCGAACAGCAAACGGTCGATGGCGCGCGACGCGGCTTTCTGCGCAAGGCCGGGCTCGCCGGCGGAGCCGCCGCCGCGGTGGTGGCGACGGGCGTGTCCGCAGCACCGGAAGCGCCCGCCGATGCCGCCACGCCCAAGGTCAGCCAGGGCTACCACGAGACCGAGCACGTGCGCGCCTATTACAGGACCGCACGCATCTGATCGCGCGCCGCGCACCAGAAGCAGGAGCAGGAGACCATGAAACTGACACCGAGATCGACCCCGTCGACGAACGGGGCACAAGACAGCCGGCAGCCGGACGGCGTGACGCGCCGCGGCTTCCTGACCCGCTCCGGCGCGATTGCCGGCGGCGTCGCCGCCGGCACCATGCTGGCGCCGCAGATGATCCGCAAGGCATCCGCGAAGAGCGCAGCGGCCGACGCCAAGACCGAGATCAAGCGAACCATCTGCACCCACTGCTCGGTCGGCTGCGGCATCTATGCCGAAGTGCAGGATGGCGTGTGGACCGGCCAGGAGCCGGCCTTCGACCACCCGTTCAACCGCGGCGCCCACTGCGCCAAGGGCGCGTCGGTGCGTGAGCACGGCCACGGCGAGCGGCGCCTGAAGTATCCGATGAAGCTCTCCGGCGGCAAGTGGCAGAAGATCAGCTGGGACCAGGCGATCGACGAGGTCGGCGACCGCATCCTGAAGGTTCGCGAGGAATCGGGCCCCGATGCGGTGTATTGGCTGGGCTCGGCCAAGCACAGCAACGAGCAGGCCTACCTGTTCCGCAAGTTCGCCGCGCTGTGGGGTACCAACAACGTGGACCACCAGGCCCGCATCTGCCACTCGACGACGGTGGCCGGTGTCGCCAACACCTGGGGCTACGGTGCGATGACGAACAGCTACAACGACATGCACAACTCGAAGGCGATGATCCTGATCGGATCGAACCCGACCGAGGCGCACCCGGTGGCGATGCAGCACATCCTCTACGCCAAGGAGCGCAACAAGTCCAAGCTGATCGTCGCCGATCCGCGCTTCACCCGCACCGCCGCCAAGGCCGACCAGTACCTGCGCCTGCGCCCGGGCTCGGACGTGGCCTTCGTCTGGGGCCTGTTGTGGCACATCTTCGACAATGGCTGGGAAGACAAGGAATACATCTCCCAGCGCGTGTTCGGCATGGACGAGATCCGCCAGGAGGTGGGTCGCTGGAACCCGGACGAGGTCGAGCGCGTGACCGGCATCGGCCGCGACCAGATGTATCTGGCCGCCAAGACGTTGGCCACCAACAAGCCCGGCACCGTGGTCTGGTGCATGGGCGGCACCCAGCACACCACCGGCAACAACAATACGCGCTCGTACTGCGTGCTGATGCTGGCGCTGGGCAACATCGGCACCAGCGGCGGCGGCGCCAACATCTTCCGTGGCCACGACAACGTGCAGGGCGCGACCGACCTGGGTGTGCTGTCGCACGACCTGCCCGGCTACTATGGCCTTTCCGAAGGCGCCTGGAAGCACTGGTGCCGGGTCTGGGACATCGACTACGACTGGCTGTCCGCGCGCTTCGACCAGGGCAGCTACGAGAAGAAGGGCGATGCCGCACTGAAGCCGATGAACACCAACGGCATCCCGGTTTCGCGCTGGGTCGACGGCGTACTCGAGGACAAGGCGAACGTCGCGCAAAAGGACAACGTTCGGGCGATGGTGTTCTGGGGCCACGCGCCCAACAGCCAGACCCGCGGTCCCGACCAGAAGAAGGCGATGGAAAAACTCGACACCATCGTCGTCATCGACCCGTATCCGACCGTGACCGCGGTGCTCCCCGACCGCCAGGACGGCATGTATCTGCTGCCGGCCTGCACCCAGTTCGAGACCTACGGTTCGGTCACCGCATCGAACCGCTCGCTGCAGTGGCGCGACAAGGTCATCGAGCCCTTGTTCGAATCATTGCCGGACCACACCATCGCCTACAAGTTCGCCAGGAAGTTCGGCTTTGCCAATGAGTTGTGCAAGCACATCCAGGTCAACAACGACGAACCCCTGATCGAGGACATCACCCGCGAGTTCAACAAGGGCATGTGGACCATCGGCTACACCGGCCAGAGCCCCGAACGGCTGAAGATGCACCAGCAGAACTGGCACACCTTCGACTACACCACGCTCGAAGCGCGGGGCGGCCCGGCCAACGGCGATACCTACGGCCTGCCGTGGCCGTGCTGGGGCACGCCCGAGATGAAGCACCCGGGCACCCACGTGCTGTACGACACCAGCAAGCCGGTGGCGAAGGGTGGGCTCAACTTCCGCGCCCGCTTCGGCGTCGAGTTCGAAGGCAAGAACCTGCTGGCCGAAGGCTCCTACCCGGTCGATTGCGAACTGAAGGGCGGCCATCCGGAGTTCACCGCCGATCTGCTGAAGAAGCTCGGCTGGTGGGACGACCTCACCGCCGAAGAGAAGCAGGAGGCCGAAGGCAAGAACTGGAAGACCGATCTCTCCGGCGGCATCCAGCGCGTCGCCATCAAGCACGGCTGCGCGCCGTTCGGTAACGCCAAGGCGCGGGCGGTGGTGTGGACCTTCCCGGACCGGGTGCCGATCCATCGCGAACCGCTGTACACCACGCGCCGCGACCTGGTGCCCGACTATCCGACCTATGCCGACCGCAAGAGCTTCTACCGGCTGCCGGTGATGTACCAGTCGATCCAGGAGACCGACTACGCCAAGGACTATCCGATCATCCTGACCAGCGGCCGCCTGGTCGAATACGAGGGCGGCGGCGACGAGAGCCGCTCGAACCCGTGGCTGGCCGAGTTGCAGCAGGAGATGTTCGTCGAGCTGAATCCGGTGGACGCCAACAACAACGGCATCCGCGGCGACGGCATGGTGTGGGTCGAGACCCCGGCCGGCAAGATCAAGGTCAAGGCCCTGATCACCGAGCGCGTCGAGCCCGGCGTGGCCTTCATCCCGTTCCACTTCGGCGGCGTGTTCGAAGGCAAGGACCTGCGCAGCAAGTATCCGCAGGGCGCCGACCCGTACGTGCTCGGCGAGTCCGCCAACACCGCGATGACCTACGGTTACGACTCGGTCACCCAGATGCAGGAATCCAAGGTTTCCTGCTGCCGCATCGCCGCAGCCTGAGAAGGAGTCGATCATGGCAAGGATGAAGTTTCTGTGTGACGCCGAGCGCTGCATCGAATGCAATGCCTGCGTCACCGCCTGCAAGAACGAGCACGAGGTGCAATGGGGTGTGAACCGGCGCCGCGTGGTCACCATCAACGACGGCGAGCCCACCGAGAAGTCGCTCTCGGTGGCCTGCATGCACTGCACCGACGCACCGTGCTCGGCGGTGTGCCCGGTGGATTGCTTCTACACCACCGAGGACGGCGTCGTGCTGCACAACAAGGATGCCTGCATCGGCTGTGGCTACTGCCTGTTCGCCTGTCCGTTCGGCGCGCCCCAGTTCCCGCAGGACGGCGCCTTCGGCGAGCGCGGCAAGATGGACAAGTGCACTTTCTGCGGCGGCGGACCGGAGGAAGACAACTCCCCGGCCGAGCGCGCCAAGTACGGTCGCAATCGTCTCGCCGAGGGCAAGCTGCCGCTGTGCGCGGAGATGTGCTCGACCAAGGCGCTGCTCGCCGGCGACGCCAACGAGGTCGCAGACATCTTCCGCGAGCGCGTCGTCGCCCGCGGTTCCAACCGCGGCGCCTGGGGCCAGAACCTGCAGTTCAATCCGCTGGGCAGCGGCAAGGGCTGAGCCACGGCTGGTCGACGCCGGCCCACGCCCCCGCGAGGACCGGCGTCGGTGTGACACCGAGCGCAACCAGAACACGGGAGAAGACGCGATGCCATTGAATGCGCTTGCTGCGAAGGCGATCCGATGGTGGTTGGGGTTGGTCGTGAGCTGCTGCGCGCTGTTCGCCGCGGCACCGGCCACCGCCGCCGATGGGCCGAAGGCCTCGCCCGGCGACGCGGTGGCCGACTATTGGCGCGAAGTCCGGCAAGGCGTGCCGGGCCTGAGCCAGGTAACGGGCGCCGAGCGCGGGGTATTGATCAATGCCCGCGGCGAAACCTGGCGCCAGCAGCGCAATGGGCCGCTGAAGCGCTACGGCGGCATGGTCCTGCTGGCGATGCTGGGCATCATCGTGCTGTTCTACCTGGTGAAGGGCCCGATGAAGCTCTCCGAGCCACCGACCGGACGCAAGATCCAGCGCTTCACGCCATTCGAACGCTTCGTGCACTGGGGCACCGCCATCACCTTCATCCTGATGGGGCTCACCGGCCTGGCGATCCTGTTCGGCCGCACCGTGCTCGGACCGTTGATCGGCTCCGGCGGCCTCGGCGGTCTGCTCGCCCTCGGCAAGCTGGTGCACAACTACCTCGGCCCGGTGTTCCTGGCCTTCACGATCCTGCTGATCTTCGCCTTCCTGCGCGACAACGTCTGGCAGAAGTGCGACAGCGAATGGATCGCCAAGGCCGGCGGCATGTTCTCGTCGGGCGGCCACATCCCTTCCGGGCGCTTCAACTTCGGCGAAAAGACCTGGTTCTGGCTTGGCGTCACCTTCCTCGGCCTGTTCGTCGCCGGCACCGGCCTGCTGCTGAACTTCCCTGCCCTGATCGACCGCACCCGGGACCTGATGCAGAACCTGGTACTGCTGCACGCAATCGGCGCGGTCCTGCTGCTGACGATGTCGTTCGGCCACATCTACATGGGCACCGTCGGCGTCCAGGGCGCGCTCGAGTCGATGAAGACCGGCGAGGTGGACGAGACCTGGGCCAGGGAACACCACGAGCTGTGGTACGACGACGTCAAGGCCGGCCGCTCCGGCCGACCGTGATCGCCGACGAATCCAGTCCAAGCCCGCCGCGCGCGGGCTTTTTCTCGTACGCCCGAAGCCGAATCGAACGCATCGCCCCGACCCGCCGGCAAGCCGCAGCCCCACCGGACGACGTGGGCGGCCGACTCGATCCGATCGCCCGGATCGGCAACAATCGATACCGGGACCCAGCGGGATCGCCCTCGGTCGGCGCAAGGGATGCCGACGACGGCGCGATCGCGCCATTCGTCGCGCGAGGCCGAGAGCATGTTGTGCGTATGGAAACCCGCAGCAGGATCGATGGCAGGCAGTATCACGACGGTCGGGCTGAGCACGCTGGCGCTGCTGAGTCCGGGGGCCGGGGCCGCGGGGCCGGTCGAGCGAGCCCCATCCCCGGCCTACACCACCCCCGCGGAGCGCCGTGAAGCCGGCAGCAGCCATCGATTGACCGACTGGCTGACGGCTTCGGCACTGCTCGAGAGCGAGCGCCAGCGGCAATGGACCCGGGGCGGATCGGACGAGAAACGCTCGACCGTGGCGGAGCAGACGACCACGGCGCAGTGGGCTCTGCTCGCGTTCGCGGACGGCCCGGTCCAGGCCGAATGGGTGCTGGAGTACGAGACCGGCACCGACAAGCCGACGCTCGACGAGGCCGTCGTCACCGTTGCCGACGACGACTGGGAGATCACCGTCGGCCGCCAGTACACGCCGCTCGGTCGGTATTTCAGTCACTTCCCGACCGGCCCGATGCTGGAATTCGGCGAGACGCGGGCCGAAGGCGTGGCACTCGGTCTCGCCGCGTCCGACCGCTTGGAACTGACCCTGATGCGCCATGCCGGCCGAGCGCGCCCGGCCGGCGACAGCCGCTGGTCGCTGGACTGGGCGACCGGACTGGAAGCCGACGTCGGCAGCGGCTGGTCGGTCGGTACGAGCTACCAGAGCGATCTGGCCGATGCCCTCGACGGCCTGCCCGACGTGGTGCGTCATCGCTACCGGCGGCGGGTTCCGGCGGCCGCCACCTTCGTCCGCTGGCGCAACCAGCGCTTCGACGCCAGCGCCGAGTGGCTCGGCGCACTGCGCCCGTTCGCGGAACTGGCACCAGCCCTCGACCGCCCGTCGGCGTGGAATCTCGAGTTGGCGCATTTCGTCGACCGGCGCTTTTTCTGGGCCGCCCGCATCGAGGGCAGCGACGACCTCGCCGATGCGCCGCGGCGGCGCTGGGGCGTGTCGGCCAGCTGGCTGCCGAATCGCTGGCTCGGCATCTCGGTCGAATACCTGCAAGGCAGGATCCTCGGCGAAGCGCCCGACGACGGCGAAACGGCGCCCGATGCGCGGGTCCGGCAGATCGGCATCCGGCTGTCGCTGACCCCCTGACCGGGCGCAACGCCCAACGGCGCGCCCGGCAGCCCTCGCCGCGCGTGTCACGAAACGCCCATCGACGCTTCACAAGCCATTGAATTGCTGGCGTTTGCCGCGCGTACAACAAAGCTCCGATGCGGACATCGACGGATCCGGCCACGCTGGATTGCAGCTGCCCGGGTCGGCCACGTCTGATGCCGGCGCGGCGACCGACGATCCGTCAATGACTGCCATGGAGGGCATGACATGAACGACCACAGTATTGCGCGACCCGGGCTGCGGGCCATCCTGCTCGCTGCGCTTGCGCCGGGCCTGGTGGGCACCGCCGCGGCCCAGCTCGAACTGACCGAAGCCGAACTGTTCTTCGAACTCAACGACACCGACGGCGACCTCGGCCTGCATGCCGCGATCGACGGCGGGCCCTACAGCCGACTCGAGATCGAGGGGCCCAACGGGCGCCGGCTGCTGCGTCTCAGTGCATCCGGCGCCCTCGCCAAGCAGGGCATGACCCAGTTCGCACTGGAAAGCGCCGAACCGGATTTCGAAGAACTCCTGCCCGAGGACTTTTTCTGGCGTTTTCCCGAAGGTCCGTACGAGATCGAGATCAAGCACCGGCGCGAAGAAGCTGAAGCGACTGTATTCCTGAGCCATGTGCTGGCGGCGCCGCCGTCCGGGATCATGATCAACGACCAACCCGCCGCCTACGATTGCGACTCGCCCGATTTGCCGATCGTCGTCAATCCGGTGACGGTGCGCTGGGCGCCGGTGACCACCTCGCATCCGAGCCTCGGCGCCTTCGGCCCGGTCGAGATCGCGCGCTACCAGTTCTTCGTCGAGCAGGACAATGCCAAGCTGTCGATGGACTTGCCGCCGACGGTGACCGAATTCGCCATTCCGCCGGACATGACCGCCGACGGCGGCACCTTCAAGTTCGAGATCATCGCCCGCGCGGACAACCTCAACAACACGGCGATCGAGAGCTGCTTCATCGTCGACCCGTTGTAGCGGCCGCAGACCTGCCGGCAGCCGATCGACGATCGGTCGCTCAGCGGCGCACCGACTCGAGTTGCATCGCCGACCCGCTCGCTTCGCGATCGGCGCTGCCGTTGCCGGCGCTCGTCCGATCCTGGATCGGGCGGGCCGACCGGCCGCCGTCTTGCCCGGGCAGCAGGTCTTCGAGGAAGTACGCGCAAAACGCGCTGCGGCCCGGCATGCCCGACTTGCGATAGACCGCGCGCGCCTGATGGCGGATGGTGGCTTCGGTGGTGCCGCGCAGACTGGCGATCTCTCCGTGCGAAAAGCCCTTGAGCATCAGCAGCGCCACTTCCCGCTCCGCCGCCGTCAATTGCCACGCGTCGAACTGGGCCGCGATCTCCTCACCGAGGCCGAGCAGGTGCACCTGCGCGCGCTGCCGCCAGGCCTCGCCTTCGGCCCGCGCGATGCGCAGATCCTCGGTCAGCATCCGCCGTTCCTCCCGCACCTGGCGCACGCTGCCCGACAGCAGCGCCACACCGGTCGCCGAGGCGACGATCAGGGCAAGCTCGAAGGCATCGCCGATCACTTCGCCGACCGACCGGGTCTCGGTTTCGGTCAGGAAATCGATCGCCAGCAGCAGACCATACGCGCCGAAACCGACGACGCCGGACCAGATCCGATAAGAACCCGGATGTCGATCGTTCATGAGCATCTCCGTGCAAGCCGGTGGCAGCACCCGCGACACGCCCACCGACGCGCGCCCGCCGAACCCGCTCACAGCATAGGCAAGTCGGCCCTCCCGGCCAATGTCACCCGCAGTCGCGCACCGCCTGTCGCGCCGCCGGTATGCGGGTTAGTATCGGGTGGACGCCGCACCCGTCGTCGCTCGATCCCCTCGGCCGGCGGCGGACGCGACGACGCCAGCGGAGCCCGGACAGCGATGACGCGCAAACAGACAGCTTTCATGAGCCCTCGCAGAATTGCCGTGACCGGCGCGATTCCGTGGGATGGCTCCGAACTGGCGCAGCACTTCTGCGGTGCGATCGGCGAAGCCATCGTCGAGCACCGTGCCATCGTCGTGACCCGCGGCGGCATGGCGAGCTCGCGCCCCAGAGCCAGGAAGAACCTGCTGCGCCCGATTGACGAATTCGTCGTTCGCGGCGCCAAGGCAATGACCACCACGCTGGGCATCGCGACGGAAGATGCCATCGAGACCCTGGTCGGCGAAGCGCGGGACGGCAGAGAGCTGTTTCAGGTCGGCAAGCTGCGCTCGATCCGCGGACGCAGCTATGAGGCCGAGCGCTTCCGCTTCGTCGACCTGGTCGACGGCGTCATCGGCATCTGTGGCCGCGGCGGCACGCGGCAGTCGCTGATCCTCGGCCTCGCCACCGACCGGCCGATCCTGCCGGTGCCGGCGTTCGGCGGCGGCAGCCTCGAAGTCTGGAACGATCACCTCCAGGATGTCGCCGGCCGGCTGGGCATCGACGTGGCCGACGAAAAACGTTGGCAGCAGACGCCTAAGGACGAGCAGGCCGCAACCGGGCTCGCCCGCCACATGGTCGGCCGCCTCCTCGGCGCGATGGTCAGGCGCTGCTTCATCGTGATGCCCTTCCACCATACCCACAGTGCCCTCTACGATTTCGTCATCGCACCGGCCGTCGAGGGCCTCGGCGACGAACCGATCCGCCTCGACCGCATGGCGGTGCCCGGCGACGTCGGCCAGCAGATCGCCACCGGCATTCAACTGGCCGACTACGTCATCGTCGTGCTCGACGGCATGCGTCCGAACGTGCTGTACGAGCTTGGCCTGGCCCACGGCCAGGGAAAGCCGACGATCCTGATGAACCAGAGCGGCAGCCTCGGCAGCGACGCCGACGCCATGCCGTTCGACCTCGCGCTGCAGCAGCGCCTGGAGTATGCGGCGGTGGACGCGACGCTGCCGACGAGGCTGCAGGAGGCGATTCAGAAGGTCTTCCGCAGGAGGCGGGCGTCGGACTGATCGAATCGATGGTGGCGCCTGTCAGTACGACGGCCCGAACCGCGGACAGCTCCTCGGGCTGAGCCGACGGCCAGCCGGCGCCAATTTAACGTATGCAATGCGGCCGACACCTGCTGCACGAAACAGATGGGCGGCGATCGAATGATGCATCACGTGACGCGCGAGGCAGAAGCGCCGCTGACGACTACCAGGAGAGAGTTGCCCCGTGCATGGCGAGCCTGTAGTTTCGGCTGCCCGGCGGGAAGGTGCCGCCGCTGACCATTGAAGTGAGTCGTTTGCTCTATCCGTTTGATCGCGATGCCTATGTGGAAGCGCTGAATGCGGCCCCCGGCGTGGCCGATGTGGCGCCAGAGTTTGCCGAGTGATCGGCAAGTTCTCGCGACCGCACGGTCGGTCGCGTCTGCGGTTGGTTTGCTCGTACGAAAGGTTTTCGGCTCGGTGTGAGAAGAACGTTGATGAATGCTGGCTTTCTTAACATGAGCCGTGCATCGTGTTAAGAAAGGCGCGTTTTTCGAACATGAAGGCCCTCACATGTTCGATTTCTGTTCTTGTACGTACGGAGCCGATGCATGGCCCTGCAAGCCAATTACGACATCCCTGAGCTGCCGCCCGCTGCGGTCGACCTGCAGACGCCCAACCTGCTCAAGGCGCTGATATCGGCTCATCGCCACCTGGCGGAACTGAAAGGATGCGCCGGGAGCATTCCCAACCAGGGTATCCTGATCAATACGCTCGCCCTGCAGGAAGCCAAGGCCAGTTCCGAAGTCGAGAGCTATGTCACCACGCAGGACGAGCTTTTCCAGGCCGACTTGCACATCGCGGAATGGATATCACCCGCGGCTAAAGAGGTGTCCCGCTATCGGGCGGCGCTGACGCATGGCTTCGAGCGCATGCAGCAACAGCAGGGCCTCCTGAGCAACGGTACTTTGATTGCTTTGTTTCAGTTGCTCAAGACCAGCAACGAGTGCTTTCGCACGCAAGGGGGCACGGTACTGAAGAACGAACATACCGGCGCCACCGTGTTCATTCCCCCTCAGGACGGGGCGGATGTTCAGAGACACATGGAGGCGCTTGAGCGTTTCATCAACGGCGATGCGGCGTGCGGCCTCGACCCGATCATCAAGATGGCGCTCATCCATCATCAGTTCGAGAGTATTCACCCGTTCAGCGACGGGAACGGTCGCATCGGGCGCATCTTGTGCGTGCTGTACCTGGTGCAGGCGGGGTTGCTCGATGCGCCAGTGCTGTATCTGTCGCGCTACATCAACCAGCACAAGAATGACTATTACCGCCTGTTGCAGGCGGTGCGCGACGAGGTGCCGAACGAAGCGGCTTGGCAGCGCTGGGTCGCTTTCATGCTGCAGGCGGTTGCCGAGACAGCACAACAGACCGTGCAGTTGGTTGGGGGCATGCGCGAACTGATGGCCGAAACGAAGCGGCGACTGCGTACCGATGTGCCCAAACTGTATTCGCAGGATCTGCTCAACAACTTGTTCCGCAACCCCTACACACGCATCGAGTTCGTGCGGCGCGACCTTGACGTGACGCGGCAGACGGCAGCGCGCTATCTACGTCAATTGGCAGAGGCGGGTCTCGTTGAAGAGCACAGCCAAGGCAAGCATCTCTACTTCATCAATACGCCGCTGGTTCAGCTGCTGATGCAGGGGGAGAGCAAAAATGAGACTTCTCTCTGAAGCGCAACTCGAATCCGAACTGATGGCGCAACTGGCGGCTCTGGGCTACGCCACGGCATCAGACGACGAGATCGGGCCGGACGGGGCGAAAGCAGAGCGGTCGCCTACCACGAAGTCGTGCCGACCGACCGTTTGGAGGCTTCCATCGCCAGCCTGAACCCGGCGCTGCCGCCCGAGGCGCGCGCGGACACCGTCCGCCGTGTCACGCAATCAGAGCTTCCCCAGATGCTGGAGGAAAACCGTCGTATCCACCGTTTGCTGACCAAGGGCGCGGACGTGGAATACTGCGGCGACGATGGCGTGCTGACTGCTGGCAAGGTGAAATTGACCGATTTCGAGCGGCCGGGGGAAGACGACTGGTTTGCCGTACAGCAGTTCACCGTTGTGGCGGGCCAAACCAAGCGCAGACCGGAAGTGGTGGTGTTCGTCAACGGCTTGCCGCTGGCGGTGATCAAACTCAAAGCCCCCGAGATTGAAAGCGCGACCCTCGCGGGGCCCTTCAACCAGTTGCAAACCTATAAGGGCACTTCTCAAGCGAACATGGTCAGGTCTCGTACGATGACCTGTGAGCCGCGATCCTCCGTCGCTTCCTACATGATGCATGATTCGCTGGCCGCCCGTCTGTGCCGCGCAGCAAGTGTCGAACGCACAGCCGGCATTCGATTTCAGCAGGACCGCGGTCAGCAATGGCCGACAACCTGACGGACATCGCACTCACGTCAATCGAATCGTTCTTTACCCCGTCGAACGCCACGTCCGCCTTGGCGGATACCGCCACCACAACCAAACCACCAGCGCGGCGAACGCAGTGTAGGCCGCCGCAAACCACCACAGCGGCGCGTCGAAGTACAGCATCCGTTCCAACCAATGGGCGACGAAGCCTCGCGCCCGCAGGTCGGCGCCGGCTTCGGCGCGCAGTTCGGCCTCGATCAGGGTCAGTGGGCAAAGCTGGCCGAGCCAAGCCTGGGCGGTGACGAACAGGATCGCGGCGAGGTGGCTCCAGCGGTACAGCGGCGCGCGCACCCAACGCCAGCCGCGGCCCACGCCGATGAGGATCAGCGGCGGGCCGCTGGCGACGAACAACACGATCAGGGCATGAGCGACCAGCACCAGGTCGGCGAGCGTCGAAGGGTCGGCGTGGTTCATGGCTTGGCTGGGTGACCGTGTTCACCTCGGGCGGCGCGGAACCTTGGCGCGCGGCGCCACTCCGACAGGCTTTCCGATCATTGTGGAGAGCGTGAGCGAATCATGGAAGAGCAGGAAATCCGCGCCACTCTGGCGCTGTGTCTGATGGCTGCCTTCGCCGACGGCGACAAGAACGATGCTGAGCGGCAGCACATTCGCGAAGTGGCGGACGGGCTCGGCCAGCAGGCCGGCGCGCTGGCCGGGCTGTACCAGGACGTGCTGCTGGGCCGGGTAAGCCTCGATGCGGCAGCGGCGGTGCTGACCCAGCAGCCCCACCGCCAGCTCGCCTACGAGATGGCCGTCGGCGTGTGCGACGCCGACGGCGTGCATACGGCGGCCGAAGGAGCCTTCCTGAAGCGGCTGAAGAAGGCGCTGGGGCTGGGTGGCGGCGACGCCGAGGCGGTGCTGGTGCAGGCCGACGAACTGGCGGCGGCACCGGTCGGCGGGCCGATGGTGGCGGTACCCGAGGTCACCGACGTGCCGCCGGCGGCCCCGGCCGGGGCCGCGACACAGGCAACACCCGACGAGGCGCAGCTCGATCGGATGATCCTCAATGCCGCGCTGCTCAATGGTGCGCTGGAGTTGCTGCCCCAGTCGCTGGCGTCGATGGCGATCATTCCGCTTCAGACGCGGCTGGTCTATCGCATCGGCGAGCGCCATGGCTATACGCTGGATCGCGGCCACATCACCGATTTCCTGGCCACCGTCGGCGTCGGCCTCGGCTCCCAGTACCTCGAGCAATACGGCCGCAAGCTGGTCGGCGGCCTGCTCGGCAAGATCGCCGGCAAGGCCGGCAAGGCGATCGGTCGCCAGCTCACCGGCTCGGCCTTCTCGTTCGCCAGCACCTGGGCGCTCGGGCAGGTGGCGCGACGCTACTACGGCGGCGGCCGCACGCTGTCGGCCGCCGATCTCAAGGCCGCCTTCAGCGGCCTGCTCGGCGAGGCCCGCCAGTTGCAGCAGCGCTACATGCCGGAAATTCAGGAGAAGGCCCGCACGCTCGACGTACAGCAGGTGCTGGCCGAGGTTCGGGCCGGGCGCCGGGCCTGATGCTGCCGAGGGCTTGCGGCGGCGCGATCGTGGTGAGCGCGCCGCCTCAGCGAAAGCGCGGCGCCCTCAGTGGCCGGTGGCGAGGTGGTGCATGACCAGTTTGGCCAGCAGGTCAGGCGCCGGCGCCGCGGGCCGTCCGGTCTCGTTGGCGACGGTGCGACCGCCGTCGCTGCCGGCCAGCGTCGGGCGGCGCCCGAGCAATGCTTCGGCCAATGACACCAGGCTCGGGGCGACCGTGGCCTGATTGATGTTCACGGCCACCGCGGTGGCGAACTCGGCGGCCGCGACGGGCCTGGCCGGTGCCAGCAGCAGCGCGCACAGCAGGGTCGGCAAGACGATGGGGATCGAACGCATGACGAGGGTCTCCGGTCAGCCGGCGCCGCCGCGCGGGCGCGGCACCGGTCGGGTCGCCGCGGCGCTGCGCACGCCGTGAACTGGAAATATGGGGGCGATTGCGGCAAATTCAAGCGGTGCCGTGCGGCGGGGGGCGTTCCTTGGCCGCTCAGCGCCGGAATGGAATGGTCGCGGTCGGGCCGAAGCCGCCTTCCTGGTAGACGACGTCACCATCGCGCGCCAGCAGGTAGTGCGGCTGGCCGGCGGGGGCGACGTAGACGGCACCGGCCGGCACCGCCACCAGTCGGGCGTCGTCGGCCTGTTCGCCGAAGCCCACGTACAGGGTACCGCTCAACACGGTCGAGTAGCGGGTGTCCGGGTGGGTATGGACCGGCAGCCGGGCACCGGCCTTCAGTTCGACGCGAAACGCATACAGGCCTTCGCGATCCTCTGCGCCAAGCACCCAGGCGCCGCGCACCAGCGGCATGCCGGGCGGCTGGCGCCAGTCGAGACCCTGCGGCAGCAGCGGCTCGGGCGCCGGCGGCGCCGCGACGGCAGATCCGACCAGGCAGGCGGCCATCAGCGCGACAAGCTTCGGTGACATCGGCGTTCTCCTTCTCGATTGGGCTGGCTCGCAGCTGCACGCCTGCTTCGATCTTCGCACGATAGCAGGACGGTCGCCGAGACGGCGGCATCGTGATCGCAAGGTCGCTGTCGATCACGGCCGCCGCCGATCGACAGGAGTTTGTGGGCCGCATTCACGGGCCGCCCCGCAGCGGGCGGACGCGCCGGCATGGCCCATTTCTAACCAGGAGGAATCGAGCGATGAAATGCCAAGCCTATCTGTTCTTCGGCGGCCGCTGCGAGCAGGCCCTGCAGTTCTACGAACGCGCCCTCGGCGCCCGGATCACCGAGCT
>JAGRFY010000103.1:0-9703 GCA_020445765.1 Rhodocyclaceae bacterium
TGAAACGCTCGTCGTCGAAGCGGTTATCCACATAGGTTTCGATCAGGCGCTCGATCACGTCCGGCACTTCGGCGCGGGCGAACGAAGGGCCAATCACCTTGCCCAGCGAGGCGTCGTTGCCCTGGGCTCCGCCGACGGTGATCTGGTACCACTCCTCGCCCTTCTTGTCGACGCCGAGAATGCCGATGTGGCCGACGTGATGGTGTCCGCAGGCGTTCATGCAACCGGAGATGTTGATCTCGATGTCGCCGATGTCGTGGAGGTAGTCGAGATCGTCGAAGCGCTGCTGGATGGCTTCGGCGACCGGGATCGACTTGGCGTTCGCCAGGTTGCAGAAATCGCCGCCGGGGCAGCAGATCATGTCGGTGAGCAGACCGATGTTAGGCGTCGCCAGTCCAGCCTCCCGCAGCAGCGTCCACAACTCGTTGAGTCGGGATTGCTCGACGTCGGCCAGCACCAGGTTCTGTTCGTGCGTCGCGCGCGCTTCGCCGAAGCTGAAGCGGTCGGCGAGATCGGCGACCAGATCGAGTTGCGCGTCGGAGATGTCGCCCGGCGCGATGCCGGTCTTCTTCAGCGACAGCACCACCGAGGCATAGCCCGGCCGCTTGTGGGCCCGCACGTTGCGCTTCGCCCACGCGGCGAAGGCCTTGTCGTGGCCCTGTTCGCGCAGATAGCCGGCGTCGTCGCCGGGCAGCGCGCGGTAGTCGGGATCGACGAAGTGCGACGCGACTCGCGAGACCTCGTCCTCGGTCAGCGTCGACGGGCCGCCGCGGCCTTGCTGCCATTCGTCCTCGACCTGTTCGCGAAAGGCGTCGATGCCGAGCGCATTGACGAGGATCTTGATCCGCGCCTTGTACATGTTGTCGCGCCGGCCAAAGCGGTTGTAGACGCGGAGGATGGCTTCGCAATAGGTGATGATGTCGCGCCATGGCACGAAGGCCGCGATCTGCTTGCCGATCACCGGCGTGCGACCGAGGCCGCCGCCCACCAGCACGCGGAAGCCGATGTCGCCGGCGGCGTCACGCACCAGGTCGAGACCGATGTCGTGGCACTGGATGACGGCGCGATCCTCGTCGGCACCATTGACCGCGATCTTGAACTTGCGCGGCAGGTAGGCGAATTCCGGATGGAAGGTGGCCCACTGGCGCAGGATCTCGGCCCACGGGCGCGGATCGACACGTTCGTCTTCCGCGACGCCGGCGAACGGGTCGGAAGTGAAGTTGCGGATGCAGTTGCCCGAGGTCTGGATCGCATGCATCTCGACTTCGGCCAGTTCCTCGAGGATCTGCGGCACGTCCTCGAGGGCCGGCCAGTTGAACTGGATGTTCTGGCGCGTGCTGAAGTGACCGTAACCCTTGTCGTAGGTACGCGCGATGTGCGCCAGTCGGCGCAGTTGTCGCGAATTGAGCAGGCCGTAGGGCACGGCAATCCGCAGCATCGGCGCCTGCTTCTGGATGTACAGGCCGTTCTGCAGGCGCAGCGGACGGTATTCGTCCTCGCTCAGTTCACCTGCCAGATAGCGGGTAGTCTGGTCGCGGAACTGCGCGACGCGCTCATCCACGATCCGCTGGTCGAAGGCGTCGTAGCGATACATGTTGGAAATCTCTCTCTGTCTTGAAGCGTTGGGAGGCGCGCGAAGACGCGCTCAGTGGGCGATCAGCTTGGCGCCGACCAGCACCAGCATGGTGGCAAGGATCGGTCGCAGGATGCGGTCGGGAATCTTCGTGGAAACGTGGCTTCCGAGCCAGATCCCCGGCAGCGATCCGACGATCAGGCTCCCGAGCAGGGCCCAATCGACACTGCCGAGCCACCAGTGGCCCATGCCTGCGACTGCCGTCAGCGGCACTGCATGGGCGATGTCGCTGCCGACGATGCGCAGGGCAGGCATCGCCGGGTAAAGGAAGATCAGCGCGGTCACGCCGAGCGCGCCCGCGCCGACCGATGAAATCGAGACCAGCACGCCGAGCACCGCGCCGGTCAGCACCGTCAGGGCGGCGATCCGCCGCGGATTCGGGTTGTCACCGAAACGACGCACGGCATATTGCTGGATGTGCCGGCGGAAGATGATCGCGACGGCGGTCAGCACCAGCGCGATGCCCAGCGCCACCTTGATGATCGCCGAGGCGCCTTCGATTCCGCCGGGGGCAAAGGTGCCGACCAGATACAGCGTGAGCAGCGACGAAGGAATGCTGCCGCTCGCCAGGCGCCGGGTGACGGTCCAGTCGACAGTGCCCTTGAGCCCATGGGCGAGCGTGCCGCCGGCCTTGGTGATCGCCGCATAGAGCAGGTCGGTGCCGACCGCCACCGATGGATGGATGCCGAACATCAGCACCAGCAGCGGCGTCATCAGCGAACCGCCACCGACACCGGTGAGTCCGACGATGGCGCCGACGGCGAAGCCGGCCACTGTGTACGCGAAATCCATGGGAGATCCTGCTGCTGTTGTGCGTTGCATCGTAAGGGGCAGGCATAGATCCGAAAAGAGGCTCTGGGTTAAACTCTAAGAATCAAAAGTTATTTGCCTGCCGGGGCATCAGCCGACGTTCGGGAGGACCGATGAATCTGCAGCAATTGCGCTATGTCTTCGAGGTGGCGCGCAACGGCTTCAGCGTGTCGGAAGCCGCCGAGGCCTTGTTCACTTCGCAGCCCGGCGTGTCGAAACAGATCCGGCTGCTCGAGGATGAGCTCGGTATCGAGATCTTCGGGCGGCATGGCAAGCGCCTGATCGGCCTCACCGAACCGGGGCGGCAGGTCATCACGATCGCCGAGCGGGTCCTGCGCGATGTGGACAACCTGCGTCAGGTCGGCGAGGAATTCACCAACGAGACGCGTGGGCGCCTGTCGATCGCCACGACCCATACCCAGGCCCGGTACGCCCTGCCGTCGGTCGTGCAGGAGTTCCTCAGGCGTTATCCCGAGGTCCGTCTCGAGCTGCACCAGGGCAGCCCGCGCCAGGTCTGCGAGATGGTGTTGTCCGGCGAAGCGGACGTGGCGATCGCGACCGAGGCGATCGCCGACTACGACGACCTCGTGATGCTGCCGTGCTACCAGTGGAATCGCTGCATAATCGCGCCGCAGAAGCATCCGATTCTGCAGGCGCGGCCGCTCACCCTCGAGGAGATCGCGCGCTGGCCGGTGATCACCTACGATTCGGCGTTCACCGGCCGCAGCCAGATCAACAAGGCTTTCCTCGGCCGCGGCTTGAAGCCGAACGTGGTACTGACCGCGATCGACTCGGATGTGATCAAGACCTATGTCGGCATGGGGCTGGGCATCGGCATCGTCGCCCGGATGGCATTCGATGCGGTCAACGACAAGAGCCTCGGCATGCTCGACGCCGCCCACTTGTTCGAGACCAGCACGACCCGCATCGGCATCCTGCGCAATGCCTGGTTGCGCGGTTACGTCTATGCATTCATCGAACTGTTCGCGCCCCACCTGCCGCGGCGAATGGTGGAACTCGCCCTGGCCGGCGGCGGTAGTGATCCGGGCCTCTGACCTGCCGCGAATGCAGGATGCGGCCCATGGCATGAAGCCGAAAGAAAAAGCGCCGGCATCGGCCGGCGCTTTCGTCACGCGATTCTCGTGCCGGGCCGCTTCGGCGAAGCGGGAAGCCGGCCGCTTGCGTCAGTTGCGATCCTGTGGGCGGCGGCGCATGGCGGCACCAGCCAACAGGGCAGTCGCCGCCAGCAGCAGGCTGGCCGGCTCCGGTACATCCACGACCGCTTCGCGCAGCTGAGTGCCCATGAACACCTTCTCGTCGCCGCCGTTCAGGGCGTAGTTCGGGTCACACACCGTGCCGCCGCGCCCCGGGACTTCGGGGAAAGCCGCTTCCGGACCGCAGCCGAGGCGATACTCGACATGCAGTGCATAGTCGGAGAGGTCCGCGCCGCCATCCACCAGCCCGGCGATCAGGGCGTCGAGCTCGGGTAGCACGAGGGCGTAGGCCGCCCGGTCGCCGCCGAGGTTGTGTTCGAACGAATTGACGGCCGCAGGGCTCGCGCAATCGACGATGAAGCCAGTCGCATCGGTACAGACTTCGCCGCCGGACTGCACAAAGTCGGCCAGCACCGGATCCTGCTGCAGCGAGGTGAACGCCGTGACGTCGCCGAACGGGATGCCGCCGCCGATCGGCGGCGGGCCGTATCCTTCGACGCCGTCGTGATCCTGGTCGTTGGTGAACTCGAAGAAGCCCAGCGACGCGCCGTCACTGATCCGGGTGAGTTCGAGTCGCGCCCAGGCAGCCAGGTTGTCGGTGCCGACTCCGCCGGTTTCGTTGTTGGCGAAGAAGAACACGATGGAATTCGTGGTGAGGTCGAGCGAGGTGTCCAGCGCGCTGAGGGTCGTGTCCCACCAGGCTTCGCGATCCCAGCCGCCTTCGACGCCATTCGGCTCGTTACCGGCGCTCATCCGGAAACCTTCCACGGTGTTCGCCTGCGGCGTGTCGTAGGCATCGTCCATGCCGGCGAGGCCGTTGCCCAATTGGCCATTGGCGCCAAGACCGAGCTTGGTGTAGATGTCGATCTGGCCCGGTCCGGCCATGACTTCCAGGCCATTGACCGGCAAGGAATAGGACTGCGCGTCGCCGTAGGTCACGAAACCTTTGCCGGTCAGGTCGATCGATGCTGCGTGGGAGGCAGTGGCTGCGGCCAGCGCAGCCGCCATTACCGTCGTACGAAACAGATGCTTCATGTTGTGCTCCGCTCAAATGGCGAGAGTTCCCGCCTTTGATCGAAATCAAGCATGGCGCGTGCCA
Organism: Rhodocyclaceae bacterium; assembly: GCA_020445765.1. Classification (GTDB taxonomy): domain Bacteria; phylum Pseudomonadota; class Gammaproteobacteria; order Burkholderiales; family Rhodocyclaceae; genus Cognatazoarcus. Next base: position 4,757 of record JAGRFY010000103.1, read on the forward strand.
GAATTTGGCGCGTCTGATCCGAAAACCCTGCCCACCGTGCCAACATTCGCACCGTGATTGGCATTGCGGTCGAATGCAAAATTTTCGACGGAATCGGACATGCGCCCGCTGGCTGGCTTCCGTGGACTTCAGTGTAAGAAATATCGACGTTCGCAGCCCCGCGACCAGCCTCGGACCCGGTCCATGCAGTTCCTGCGGCCTGGCGGCTCAGCCGAAGAAGTGGTCCGCGGGCAGTTGCGCTGCGATCGCCAGCATCAGCGCCGCACGTGCCTGCGCAGGCCCCAGTCGGCCGGCGGCGAACAGCAGCGGCGTGTCGTCCGGGGCAGCGCTGACTGCGCCGCGGCTGGTCCGGCTGGCACGAACGACCGCGACCTGCCGTTTCGTCGCATGGTCGACCGCCTTGCGCCAGGCAGTCGGCAGCGTGCCATTGCCGGGCAGCGCGAGCACGACGCCGCAGGCACCGTTCGCCAGTGCAGCGGCGAGCAGATCGGTCGCGCTGCCGGGTCCGACCCACAGCACATCGACGCGCGGCAGAAGCCCCAGGACTTCGATCCGGCCGGGTATGCGCGGCGGCACCCGTGGTTCGAAGTCGATCGCGATCGGCCCGCAGCGGCCGATCGTCGAGCCGCCGTGATCGAAGGCATCGAGGGCGCGCGCGTCGTGCTTGCGCAGCCACGCCGCAGCGTGGATCCGTTCGTCGATGACGACCACCGTGCCGAGCGCTGCCAGCGCCGGCGTGATTGCGGCTTCGATCGCCCGCGTCAGGTTGGATGGTCCGTCGGCCGACAGTGCATTGGCCGGCCGCATCGCGCAGGTCAATACCAGCGGCTTGGTCGGCGCGAACAGCCGGTCCAGCAGGAATGCGGTCTCCTCGAGGGTGTCGGTGCCGTGGGTGACGACGATGCCGTCGATGGCGGCATCGTCCATGCCGGCCGCCACTTCGCGGGCGATCGCCAGCCAGTGCGCCGGGCCGAGCTCGCAGCTGTCGAGGTTGAATGGCTGGCGCAGGCGAATGTCGGCGATGCCGGCAAGTCCGGGCAGCGCGGACAACAGGGTTGCCGCATCGAGGCTGCCGGCCTGGTAGTGGGCCGGTTGCGATGGATCGGCAGCCACGCCGGCGATGGTGCCGCCGGTGGCGATCAGAAGGATTCGCGGTGTGGTCATGTCGGTCGCGCCTCCGCCAGGTCGTCGGCAGGCATCGTGCCGCGGTTGCTGCCCGGCTCGGCGACATGCTCGATGCGCTGCATGCGCTCGTCCTCGAGCGACTGTCGGACCCGGTCCTCGTCGATGCCGAGCCGCCCCAGCGTCGCGCCGGCCAGTTGCAGGCCGGTTTCGAGCGTCTCCGGGATCACCGCGTCCGCGCCCTTGTGCCGCAGCGTCATCGCGTGGGCTTCGTCGCGGGCACGGGCGACGATGCAAATCTCCGGTGCGAGCCGGCGGATGCCGCCGACCGCCCGACTGACCGCCGCCTCGTCGGCCATGGTCAGGATCACGGCCCGTGCCTGATCGAGCTTGAGCCGGCGCAACAGTTCCGGCCGGCTGGCGTCGCCGTAGTAGGCATCGACGCCACGCTTGCGCAAGCGCTCGACCAGCTTGGCGTCGCTGTCGAGCGCGATGTGCGGCAGCCGGTGGCGTGCCAGCATCTGCCCGATCATCTCTCCGACCCGCCCGCCGCCGGCAACGATGACGTGGCCTTCGGCGGGTACGCCGATCTCGTCAACGGTGTCGTGGCGGCCGAGACGTTCGTCGATGCGGTCGCCGAGAATGCGGCCGAAGCGGCTGGCGACAGGTGTCGCCAGCATCGACAGGCCGACCACCAGCAGCATGAAGTGACCGATCGGCTCGGGCAGCAGATCGGTATGCATCGCCACGCCGATCACGATGAAGGCGAACTCGCCGCCCTGCGACAGCAGGATGCCACCTTCGGTCGAGCGCCCCCAGGAAAGCCCCATGACGCGCAGCAGGACGAACAGGATCACGCCCTTCAGCAGCATCAGGCCGACCACCGATAGGGGCACCATCAGCGGGTGGTCGAGCAACGCGCGCAGATCGATGCCCATGCCCACCGACATGAAGAACAGGCCCATCAGCAGGCCCTTGAAGGGCTCGATCGTCACTTCCACCTCGTGGCGGAACTCGGTCTCGGCGATGATCAGGCCGGCCAGCATCGCCCCCATCGCCATCGACAGTCCGGCCGCCCAGGTCAGTGCAGCGACGCCGAGGCTGGCGAGCAGGGTCAGTGCGGTGAAGGTGTCCGGTGCGCGGGTGCTGGCGAGGTGGCCGAACATCGGCCGAACCACCCGGCGGCCGAGCAGATAGATCGCGGCCACGGTCAGTACGCCCTTGAGCGCCGCGATCGCCAGCAGCGTGACGAAGCCGTCCGCCGACGCCTTCTGCCCCATCACGCCGATCAACACCAGCAGCGGCACCACTGCCAGATCCTGGAACAGCAGGATCGAGAAGCTGGCCTGCCCGAGCGGCGTGCCGAGGTCGCGGCGCTGGCTCAACAGCTGCATCACCACCGCTGTCGACGAAAACGCCAGCACCAGCCCGAGAATCACTGCCGCCTCCAGGGCGTGGCCCCAGGCGGCAGCGATCAGCGTGATCGCCACCGTCGACAACAGCACCTGGGCGCCGCCGCCGCCGAACACCTGGCGGCGCATCGCCCACAGGCGCTCGACCGACATTTCGAGGCCGATCGTGAACATCAGGAAGATGACGCCCAGCTCGGCAAAGGTGGCGACGTGCTCGCTGCGGGTGAAGCTGACGTAGGCGAGCGCCGGGAAGTCGTCGGCGAGGCCGCCGAGGCCGAACGGGCCGACGAGGGTGCCGACCGCGAGAAAGCCGAGCACCGGATTGATCGAGCGCTTTTCCAGCAGCGGGATCAGCACGCCTGCCAGCACCAGGAACAGGATGGCCTCGCTCAGGAAGGGCGGGGCGGCGTGTTCGGACATGCGTTCAATCGCTCCCGGGTGTTCGCGGTGGATTCAAGGTCGTGCGCTCACGAGCCGGTTTCGGGGCGCCGGCGTTCGATCTGAAGCGGGTCGCCGAAATGCACCGTGGTGGTCGGGAACGCGATGTCGGCGCCGTGTCGCCGGATGATGTCATAGACCTGCAGCAGCACGTCCTGCTTGATCTCGTGGAACTTCACCCACTGCGTGGTCTTGGTGAAGGTGTAGATGAAGAAGTCGAGCGACGATGGGCCGTAGCTGTTGAAACTGACGATCAGCGTGCGCGTCTCGGTCTCCGTTTCGGGATGGGCGCGAAGCATCTCGGCCACGTCCGCGACGATCGCTTGCATCGCTTCGATATCGGCGTAGCGGATGCCGATGGTTTCGTAGATGCGGCGGTTCTTCATCCGTGACGGGTTCTCGACCGCAATGCTGAGGAAGGTCGCATTCGGAACGTAGAGCGGTCGCTGGTCGAAGGTACGGATCCGGGTGACGCGCCAGCCGATGTCCTCGACGGTGCCCTCGATCTCCTGATCGGGCGAGCGAATCCAGTCGCCGACCACGAACGGTCGGTCCAGGTACACCACCATCGCGCCGAAGAAGTTGGCCAGCATGTCCTTGGCGGCGAAGCCGACGGCAATGCCGCCGATGCCGCCGAAGGCCAGTACGCCGGAGATCGAGAAGCCCAGCGTCTGCAGCACCACCAGCGCCGCCGTGATCATCGTCGACGCCCGCAACAGCTTGCCGATCGCCCTGGCCGTGGTGTGGTCCATCGGCTTCTTGCCGGGCCGCGGCGTCACCAGGACCTCCTCGGTACCGCGTACGAGTCGCACCAGGAACCACGCGAGCAGGCCGATGATGACGACGCGCCGCGCCGGACCGAGGATTTCGAACAGCGCCGAGTCGGTCTGCTGGCGGACGATCTCCAGCGCCCAGAACAGGCCGATTGCCCATACCAGCACGCCGGCCGGACGCCTCGCCGCATCGAGCAAGGTGTCGTCCCAGGGGTTCTCGGTCTTCTCGAAGCGCTGGGCCAGGTGATTGAAGAATCGCCCGAGCAGCATCTTGGCCAGCAGCGCAACGAAGGTCACGACGAAAACTTCGATGATCCAGCGGAAATCCCCCGGCAGAGCCAGATCGAGGGATCGGATCAACCCCATCAACTTGTCCATGCCCAACTCGTCCACGCCTACCCTCCCATTGTTTGTTCCTGATGCCGTTACCGCGGTCGCGGTGCCCACCTCCGGGCCCAGGGTCCGCCCGTGGCCGGCCGTTCGGCCTGGGTGCCGCGCGCCACCATCCGACCGTCGTCGACCATGATGATCTGGTCGGCTTCGTGGTCGTTGACTGCCGGTGGTCGATCACCCGATCGCTGCGCCAGCCTGCCGCCGGGTCGATCTGCCCGTGAATCCCCTTGTCGACCCTCGACTGCAGTCGTCGACGACGAACGGGCGGCCCGAGTCCGGTGCGCCGGAGCTCGGGCGCGTCGGTATCTGCAGCACGGCCAGCGCCGCCGTGAACATCGATGCCCGCAACCGCTCGCCGATCGCCCCGATCGGGAAGTCGGCCGACCGATGGGCGCAGTCCGGAAATGTATCGTGCCAACGGCTTCCCGTCTTTGCCAAGTGGCGGGCAAGGTGGTCGAAGGAGCGCCCGGCAGGCATCCTGCCCGGTAGTGCAACCGGAAGCACGATGCCGAGCTCGACCATCCGGCGCCCGGCGGCGGGCACGATGCCACCTGCGACCGATACCGTCATCAGTCGTTCCTGCACGACCAGGCTCCCCCTGCTCACCGTTCGGCGAAATACCAACGACCATGCGTGAAATTGGGCATGTCCGCGACCTTCGCCGATGTCGCAGATGTCACGCTGGCGTTCCCGGAGCGGCCAATATACTCGTTCGAACACCTGTGCTCTTTGTTCGACGATGAATCGCTTGCTGATCAATACATTGTGCGCCCTGGCTGCCACTGCGGCGGGTGCGTCCGCTGCGCTCG
>JAGRFY010000103.1:9867-28495 GCA_020445765.1 Rhodocyclaceae bacterium
GTATGCCGCGGCCGAAGTGGCCTTCCGCGATGCGCGCCGGCTCGGTGTCGACATCGGTGAGATCGCGATCCCCTACGGTCGCCTACTGCTGGACCTGGAGCGGCCCGAGGAACTGCTCGAAGCGCTGCCCGAGGACGGCCTGCCGCGCGGAGTCACGGTAGAGGTGCTGGGCTTGCGGGCGCTGGCGCTGGCGCGTGTCGGGCGTGTCGCAGAGAGTCTCGAGATTCTTGCCAAGGCGCGTGCCCTTGCACCACGCAGCGCCGAGCCAATGGCTATCCAGGCGGCGATCCTGATCGATGAGGGCAGGTCTGTCGAGGCGCTGGCACTGTCCCGCCAGGCGGTGGCACTGGATCCCGCCAGCGCCGCAGCGTGGAACGCGCAGGGATCAGCCAGGCATGCCCAGGGCGAGCTTTCGGGCGCCATCGACGATTACGCCCAGGCGCTTGCCCTGCAACCCGACGATATCGACGTCCGGGTGGCGCGCGCGGGCCTGCTGGTGGATCTGAAGCGGGATGTCGATGCTGCGGTGGAGCTGGAAATGCTGCGGACGCAGGCGCCGGGAGAGCCGCGGGCAGCCTATCTCCGGGCTCTGGTCGCGGAACGCGCGGGCCGGGTCGAAGACTCCCGGCTCGCGTTGCAGGAGGTACGTGACCTGATCGCGGCGCTGCCTGCCGACTGGCTGCAACCGCGTCCGCAATATCTGATGCTCGGCGCGCTTGCAAACCATGCGCTGGCGTCGCCGGTGACCGCCTCCGCCTTGCTCGAGACGCTGTTGCGAAAGCGACCCGGACACGCAGGCGCAAGAAAACTGCTGGCATCCATCCAACTCGACGCCGGCGAGCCGGCGCTCGCGCTTGCGTCAGTCGAGCCTGTCCTGCGGTCCGCGCCGGAAGATCCGACGGCTCAGTATCTTGCCGGACGTGCCTATCTGATGCTGGGCAGACCCGATCGCGCATTGGCTCTGCTCGAGCGCGCCGCACAGCGTATCAGCGATCCATCCGTGATCAAGGCGCGCGGCCAGAGTCGGTTGGCGACCGGCGAGACGGGACTCGGCATCGAAGACATCGCGCAATCGTTCGAGGCGCATCCCGACGACCAGGGTGCCGGATTCCTGCTGGCGACCCTCTACGCCCGCCAGGGCGAGAACGTCCAGGCCCTCGCTCTGATGGAGGATCTCGTTTCGCGGCATCCGCGGAGTGCGGCTGCCTGGAACATGCTCGGCGCCATTGCGGCCGCGTCGGACCATGCCGAACGGGCCCGCCAGGCCTACGTGCGAGCGATCCAGCTCGCGCCGGAAATGACGCCGCCCCGCCTCAATCTGGTCCGGCTCGACATCGCCGAGGGGAAGCTGGACGAAGCGCGCAAGGCCGTTTCGGCCCTGATGAAGGCCCGGCCCGGCGACGCCAATATCCTGTACGAATTGGCCCGGGTCGACATTGCCCAGCGCCGGCCCGATGACGCGGTCGAGGTGTTGAAGCGCGCACTGATATCGGCGCCGGACGATTTCCGTGTCGCCGAATTGCTCGCTCGCCTCCACCTGGAGGGCCGGCGAACCGTCGATGCGCTGGTGGTGGCCAGGGACATCGCGCTTCGCATCCCGGACGATTTCGACGTCCTTGGGTTTCTGGCCGGTGTTCAGATGCTGGCGGGCGAGCGCGAGGCTGCCGCACGGACCTATCGGGACATGACTCGCCTGGCCGATTTCGACTTGGGCCGCCAGATCCGGGTCGGCTGGCTGAATTTGGCGGCAGGCGAAGTCGCGGCTGCCCGGTACAACCTCAGTCAGGCCGAGGCCAGGGCGCCGGACGATCCAGCGACGATCGAACTGGCTGGCTCGGTCGCTGTCGCCAGACAGGATTGGAAGGAGGCGGACAGGCAACTTGCCCGACTGCGAAAGGTCTCGGGGGGCGAGTCGGTTGCGCTTCGACTGGGTTTTGAGATTGCCCGTGCCAGGGGCGATCGGGTGCAGGAGATCGCGACCGCCAAGGCACTGTTCGACCGGCGCCCGGATTTGACGACTCTCGGTGTCTTCGCCGACGCGCTGCTGCGCGCGGGGAACGGGACGCAGGCAGCCAGGCTGATGGACGACTGGATCGCTGCGCATCCCGACGACGTTTCCGTGCGTGTCGCGCGGGCCGAACTGGCGATGCGTCTAGGCGACTGGACGACGGCGCGACATTCGTGGGAGTCGCTGCTCGGCGCGCTGCCCGAACACGCCGGCGTGCTCAACAACCTGGCGATCAGCCATGCCGCTCTGGGGCAACTCGGCGAGGCCCTGTCGTCGGCGCGCAGGGCGCACGCGCTGGATGCCCAGGATCCGCTGGTGCTCGACACCTTGGGCTGGATGCTGGTGCTGAATCACGAGCTCGAGGGCGGTCTGCGCTATCTGCGCGATGCCAAGCTCCGGCTGCCGGACAACGCGGAGGTGCGCTGGCACCTCGGATTCGCGCTGGCCAAGCTGGGCAGGGCGCGGGAGGCGGAGGTCGAGCTGCGCGCGGCGCTGGAACGCTCGGCGGATTTCCATGGCGCTGACGAGGCCAAGTCGCTGCTGGTCAGCATCGTCGAATAGTGTCGAGAATTATTACAAGTCCCTGAATTGTTGGGGTATTCATTTGTCAAGCAATTGATGTAATTGAATGTTTCCAGGGCTGGCGCGAAGCGTGCTTTTCCCGCCATGTCACCAGTAGGAGTGTGCAAATGAAAAACCTGTTCAAACTTGGCATCGTGCTTGGAATCTCGGTCATCGCCGGGGGCGCGGGTGCGGCGACCTATACCTTCGGCGCCGGCAGCACGTCTTCCGGTACGAGCTACGGCAACACCCGATTGACGGGCAACCTGACGGTTTCCGCCCTGTCGGACACGGCAGCCGGTGGTGCGCTGGCCAGCGCCTACATCTGGCGTGATGGCTCCAACGTTCTCGGCAATGTCAATCAGGACGTATCGGACGACGGTACGGTGCCCGCAGGCAGCTCGCCCAACCACGCAGTGGACAACGACACCCATCAGGATTCGTTGCTGCTGTCGTTCTCCGGTGGGGCAGTGAATCTTTCGGCGTTCAGCCTCGGCTGGGCCCGGGAATACAGCGGGACGACCTTGCTTGGCAATCGCGCGGACGTCGCGCTTCTCGCCTTTACCGGCAACAGCTACTACGATCCGCTCGGCCACAGCTACGCCTACTTGCTGTCGAACGGATGGTCGCTGATCAGCGAGTACAGCAACGTTGCCGAGGGCACCAATCGGAGCACTGGCACGGCCGTGAATTCCAGCTATTGGATGCTGGCGGCCGCGGGTGGTGCATTCGGCTCCGGCTATGCGGGTGCGCCGGACTACTTCAAGCTGCAGTCGATCATGGCGACGCCCTGCGTGCCGGGCCAGCCTGGTTGCGGTGGTTCGAACATTCCCGGCGTTCCGGAGCCGGGTTCGCTGGCATTGGCCGGCGTCGCCCTGGCAGGCGTCTACCGCACGCGCCGGCGCATCGCCTGAGGAACCTGGCGGCGGCACGGGTACATGTCCTGACCTGTTTCCAGGGCAAGATGTGCCGGTGCCGCCGTTGCGGGAGAACTATCGCGCATCCTGCCGTACGGCGTCGACCTCGGCCTGCTTCTGCAATGCCCACATCCGGGCGTAGGCGCCGCCCCGTGCCAGCAGATCGTCGTGGTGTCCCTGTTCGACGATCCGTCCGTCGTCGAGCACGATGATCTGGTCGGCATTCATCACCGTGGACAGCCGATGGGCGATCACCAGTGCGGTGCGCCCGCTGGCCGCCAGGTCGATCTGCGCCTGGATCGCCTTCTCGGTCTTGGAGTCCAGCGCCGATGTTGCCTCGTCGAAGATCAAAATCGATGGATTCTTGAGCAGCGCTCGTGCGATCGCCACGCGCTGCTTTTCGCCACCCGAGAGCTTGAGGCCACGTTCGCCGACCCGTGTGTCGAAGCCTTCTGGCAGACGGGCAATGAAGTCCGTGAGCTGGGCGGCGCGGGCGGCCGCCTCGACCTCGTCGCGACCGGCGTCGGGCCGGCCGTACTGGATGTTGTAGAACAGGCTGTCGTTGAACAGCACGGTGTCCTGAGGCACGATCGCGATCGTCGCTCTCAGGCTCGACTGGGTCAGATCCCGGATGTCGTGGCCAGCCACCCGGATCGCGCCATTGCCGACGTCGTAGAAGCGGTAGAGCAGACGGGCGAGCGTCGATTTGCCGGAGCCGGAATGTCCGACCACCGCCACGGTGCGCCCTGCCGGGATCTCGAAATCGACGTCGAACAGGATCTGCCGGCGCGGGTCGTAGCCGAAATCGACATGTTCGAAGCGCACGTCGACCAGACCGGGCTCGAGCCTGCGGGCTCCGTCGGCGTCGGCCACCTCGCGATGCGCGTGCATCAGCCCGAACATGCGCTCGATGTCGGTCAGCGCCTGGCGGATCTCGCGATAGAGGACGCCGAGAAAATTCAGCGGGATGTAGAGCTGAAGCAGAAAGGCATTGACCATGACGATGTCGCCGAGACTCATCTCGCCGCTCGCCACGCGGTCCGAGGCCTGCCACATCATCAGCGTCACGGTGATCGCGATGATCAGGGCCTGGCCGGCGTTGAGCGCCGACAACGAGGTCTGATTGCGGATCTGGGCGGCGATCCACTTGCGCAACTGCTCGTCGTATCGCTCGGCCTCGAAGTTCTCGTTGTTGAAGTACTTGACGGTCTCGAAATTGATCAGGCTGTCGATCGCCCTTGCATTGGCCGCCGAATCCAGTTCGTTGGCGGCGCGGCGCAAGGCCGTGCGCCAGTTGGTGACGGTCACCGTGAAGGTGATGTAGAGCACCAATGCAGAGGCAGTGATGCCGGCGAAGACCGCATCGTAATTCACCAGCAGGATGCCGATCACCAGACTGATCTCGACCAGGGTCGGCAGGATCGAGTAGAGGGTGTAGCTGATCAGCGAGCCGATCGAGCGCGTACCGCGTTCGATGTCCCGGGTCAGCCCACCGGTCTGACGTTCCAGGTGGAAGCGCAGCGACAGTGAGTGCAGATGGCGAAAGACCTGCAGCGAGATCCGTCGCACCGCCTGCTGGGTGACGCGGGCGAACACCAGCTCGCGCAGCTCGGTGAACATCGAGGTCGAGAAACGGAGTGCGCCGTAGGCCAGCAGCAGTGCCGCCGGCACGACGATCACCGCCTGCGCCTGGGTGATGTCCAGCGAGTCGATCAGTTTCTTGAAGACGATCGGTACGGTGACGTTCGCGCCTTTGGCGGCGAGCAGGCAGGCCAGGGCGATCATCACCCGATACTTGTAGGCCCACAGGTAGGGGAGCAGCTCGCGAAGCGTCTGCCAGTCGTGGCGTTCGGTGGGCTCGGGGCCGGGCAGTGCGGTGGCGGAAGCGCGTCTCATGGCCGAATTCTATCCATTCGGCGCCGCCCGGCCGTGAATCCGCTCAGCAAACGCCGGGGCGCACCGCGCCGGCCCCGGTCGCGGCATCGCCGCGGCAGTCAGTGGCGCGACTCGAGCGCGAGCCGTGCCGCCAGACCGATGAAGACAAGCCCGGTGATGCGGTCGAGCCAGCGCCCTACGCCCGGGCGACGCGACAGCAGCGCGCCGACGCGGGCCGCCAACAGGGCGAAGAGACCGAAGATCACGATGGTCTGCAGCACGAAGACGGTGCCCAGCACGATCATCTGAAGGCTGGCCGCGCCGGTCGACGGATCGACGAACTGGGGCATGAAGGCGAGAAAGAACAGCGCGACCTTCGGATTGATCGCATTGGCGACGAAGCCGCGGCGCAGGTAACGGCCCCAGGGCTCGGGCGGGTGCTGGCGGATGCCGTCGGCGAGTCGTGGGCCGCGACTGCCCAGGGCGCCGATGCCGAGCCACAGCAGATACGCGGAACCGGCCAGCTTGAGCACTGTGAACAGCGTCGGCGACGAGGCGACGACCGCGCTGACCCCGAGCGTCGCCCACAGCGTATGGGTCAGGCAACCCAGGGCACAGCCGACCGCCAGCCCGATGCCTGCATTGCGTCCCCGTGACAGGCTCTGGGACAGCACCATCAGGTTGTCCGGGCCCGGCGCCACGGTGATCAGCGCCGATGCCGCGAGAAAGGCGAGCACGGTGTGCAGTTCGGGCATCGGTCAGTGCAGCAGCGCAGGGAGTTCCGCCAGCGTCGAAATCTGGCCGTCCGGCGTATCCGGGATTCGCTCCGGAGCCTGGGCGAAGCGGTTGCACCAGAGCACCGAAAATCCGAAAGCCTTGGCCGAATAGGCATCCCAGCCGTTGGACGACAGGAAGCAGATCCGCCCGGGGGCGATGGCGAGACGGTCGACCGCGAGCTGATAGACCGACGGATGCGGCTTGAAGACACCGACCTCCTCGACCGACAGTACCGCATCGAAGAGGCCCGCGAGGCCGGCGTTGTCGACGGCCGCTTCGAGCATCCGCGGCGTGCCGTTCGAAAGGATTGCCAGACGCAGCCCGCGTGCCTTCAATTGCCGAAGCGTGTCCGGCACTTCGGGGTAGTGATCGAGCCGCAGGTACAACGCCATCAGCTGTTGGCGCAGGCCTGCGTCGTCGAGATCGAGCGTGGCCAGCGCGAAATCGAGGGCGTCGCCGGTGACCTGCCAGAAGTCCGCATGGCGGCCGCCGAGGCCACGAAGCCAGGTGTATTGCAATTGCTTGCTGCGCCAGAGGTCGGCCAGAGCCTCCCAGTTGCCGCCGAGCTGGTGGCGAAGATCGCGTGCAGCCGCAGCGACATCGAACAGTGTTCCGTAGGCATCGAATACGCAGGCTTCGATGTGATTCAGACCGGTCATCGGGCTCTCCTTCGGCTGTGCCGGTAGACGTCGTTCGGATCGCTGGCGACATTGTATCGGCGCGCGGCCCTGGTGTGACCGCCACCCGCGGGCGCGCAGCGTCGCTCGACCAGTTAGCCTCCGAAACGCAATTGTCATCATAACTATTTGGAAAGTAATGAAAAATTCCATTTCCGGAATTGCCGTGGGGGCGACTTTGGTGCATCTTGAGCACTGCGGGCGAGCCGACTCGGCACGAGCCTACGGGCGAACCCGCTCAAGCGACCGGTGCCTGGGCCGATAGGCCTCAACAGGGGCCGCGACGGTGATGTTTCCGACACGGTCGCGCAGTGGAGGCAGGCAATGGCAGGCAAGGACCCGCCCGGCGACGAGTTCTCGATGCTCGTCGATGACATCCGTCGGCGGGAGGCACGACAGCAGCGCACGCGCGAGGTGCGTTCCGATGAAGCCGGCGAGCGACATCTGCGGCTGATCTGGGCGCTTGCGGCCTGGTGCGCGGCCGTGATCGCGTTGTGGCTGGCGATTCCCCCCGGTGGCCCGGGGCCTGCCCAGATACGCAAGGACCTGTTGCACTTGCTGGAGCAGTCGAGATCGGCGGTCGAGCGCGCGCGCCTGCGCAGCGGGCAACTGCCGCCCAGGATCCCGTCGGCGGTGCTCGCCGGGCTGGTCAGCTATCGGTCGATCGACGGCGGCGCCGAATACGAACTCGAGGCTCGACTCGGGATGCAGACCATCATCTGGCGCAGTCTTCAGCCGGATCGCTTCGAGGAGCATCGCCTGTGAAGGCGCGTGCGCTCCCGATCCTGCTGCTCCTGGCGCTGGTGGTCACCATGGCGGCGCTGATCCAACCGTTCGTGGTCGACTACCGGGAGCGCTCACAGGCCGATCGGATCGTCCAGCACTATCAACGGGTCGAGGCGCAGGTGCGGGCCCTGACCGACGAACAGGGCGAGTTCGGAAACTGTGACGGATTGCGCGCAAAGGTGGGCGAAGCAGCCCTGCGCTTTGACGAGGTCATCCTCGACGTCGGCTTCGAGCCGGTGGAACTGGGCGAGCGTCTCGGTTATCGGCCGGTATTCGTGGTTTGCGGCGCCGTGGGTACGCCTCACGCGCTGTCGGTCGCGCGCTACGCGCAACAGCGATTCGCCGCGATCGATCGCATCGAGTCGGGCCCGATCGTCCGGGATTCGGCGGTGGCCTTCGCCGCGCCACTCGGCGCGCCGGATCGCATCGCCTGTCTGGCGCCGCCGACCACCCTGCCGCGGCTGTGCGGCCGCGGTCACGTCCCGTCGGACGGCCCGAACGCCGGCTGACGGCACACGCCGGCCGCGATACGCAGGATTCGGCGGCGGCAGTGCTGTATGCTGGCCCGGTGGGTCATGGCCGTGTCGCCGTGGAAACGCCCGCGGGGCACGTTCCGCGACGTGCGAGGAGGGCTGGATGAATCGGAACCAGGAATCGTCGGAGACGCGCTATCGCCGCTGGGCCGGAAACATCGTGTCCCGGGCAGATGACGTCGAGCGTGCCGGACTCCGGGCCTGGGCGGCACGTCTGCTGGAGATCCGGGCGGGACGAGATTTCCCACCGGTCAAGGTGCAGCAGGCGCTGCAGGCCAGCATCGACCCGAGCTTCTCGGCGCACACCATGCAATTGCTCGGTCGCGAGCTGAAACGCATCGGCTGGGACGAGCGCGACACTTACGAACGGCTGGGCATATCGGTTGCGGGGACGATGGCGATGCTGACTTCGGTCGGCGCCATCGCCTTGGCCGCCTTCGGCAGCGTGTTCAGCGTGCCGATGTGGATCGTATTCGGCTCCGGCGACGAATTCGCGCGGATATTGATCGACGAGGCCGACGGTTCGAGCGTGCCGAGGGCATCCGGAGCGGCGCCCGGCAAGGGGGATGAGAAGCCGGCGCCCGCGCCAATACGAGACAGGGCGGGGGCCTCCCCCGAATCGTCCGCCGCCGGGTGGCCGTCGGCAGCGGACGCAGAGGACGTGATCGCGGCGCCGATGGTACTGATCAACATTGGCCGCAGCTATCGGCCGGGCATGGACGGCGAGGTGCTCTACGAACTGACGCGCGGTGTGTGGCGGATCGGCGCGGACAAGCGCGCCAAACTGCGCTTCGCACTCGCCGTGGCGGACGGCGAGGTGCGCGAGGTCTATCGCATCGACGCCTGGCACGAGGCCGGCACGACGGCCTATCTGACGCGGCCGGCCGACGAGGTGGCGCAGCCCGGCCGCTGGGAGTTCACCGGCGAGGTGGCCTCGGCGTCGGCCCGCGAAGCGCTGCTCGGCACGACGACGGAAACGCTCTTCAAGCCCGGCAATGCCAATCCGATCCGCTATCGCAACGTCTGATCGTGGTCCTGCGTGGTGCGTCGTGCTGCCGGTTTGATCACTTGGCGGTCTTGGCGTTCGGGGTCTGCCGGGTCAGGATGTCGCGGATCAGATCCTGTTGCCGGTCGATCTCCAGTGTTCGCTTGCGCACGTAGGTGCTCTGTTCCTGGACCACCTGCTTGGCCTCCTCGACCGCCCGACGCAGCGGGGCCGCCGCGTTGCCGGCGCTCGATCCGGTGTGGTCGCGCAGCGAGGCCAGGGCCTCGTCGAGGGAACGCTGCAGGTTGCCGAGCCGGGCCTCGGCCTCGACGCGCTGGGCCTCGGCCGTGTTGCGCTCGCCTTCCAGCGCCTTCAACTGCTCGAGCAGGGCGTTGCGCTGCTTCTCGAGCACGCTGTGGCTTTCGATGATCTCGCGCGCCCGCTGTTCGAGCGCCCAGCCCTTGCGGATCGAATTGAACCAGCCTGAAGCGGCGACCACCGCGATCAGCAGGAAGACCGTCGCGAGTACGGAGCGCACCCGCACCCGGCGTGCCTTGATGCGGTCGCGATGGGCGGCACTGGCGTCGATGTAGCCGCGCACGTCGGGATAGAGTTCGGCCTCGTGCCGCGTCGCCAGGTGCTCGGCGTCCTCGAGTGCGGTACCCCGCAGCAACAGCTCTTCGGCCTCGTCGCCGGCGCGCCAGGCGTCCGCCTCGGTCTGGGTCATGTGCAGCCACTCGAGGAAGTCGCGTTGCTGTTCGAGCCAGATCAACACCCTTGGCCAGTCGCGCGCAAGCGCCTCGTGGGCGAGTTCGACGATGGCCTCGTTGCGATCGCGGCCGACCACCAGCAGGTGGTGGGCGACCAGGTCGACGACGGCAGCCGATTCGGCACTACCGCCGGCTGCCAGCGCCGACGCGCGCACGCGATGGCCGGTGGCGCGGGTACCGCCGGGGGCCACCTGGAGCAGACGCAGCACGACGCGGCGCATCGCCTCGCGCCCGTGCTCGTCACGCGATTCGAAGGCACGGTCCGCGGCCTCGATGACGATGCCCCGCAGGCCGCCGAAGCTGTCGTAGGCGGCATTGGTCAGCCAACCGCTGCGGCGCAGGTCCCACAGGCGGCACAAGGCCATCTGCAGGAAGGGCAGCACGCCGGGTTCGTTCTCGGCGCGCGACATCATCCGGTCCACCAGGCCCGGCTCGAATGCCAGCCCCAGTCGATCTGCCGGACCCTCGACCATCTGGCGCAGCGCGGCGGTCGTCAGGGCACGCAGCTCGAGGCGCGGCGCCGATGCCATCGGGCCGCCTTCGACCGCCTGCGACCACTGCCGCAACTCGTCGCTGCGCAGGGTCAGCACGACCCGGGCGCCGCGATCGGTCAGTGTGCGAGCGAGCGCCACTGCCTGTGCGATACGCTCGGCGTCGGTGGGCTGAGCGACATTGCCGTCCACAGCGTCGCCCGGCGCGGTGGCCGGTGGCGGGGCCAGGCGATCGATCGTGACCACCACCGAGCCGCGTGGGCGATCCGCGATCGCGTCGAAGCCGCCGGCATCCGGCATGGTCGTCCGCGATGCCGGCAACGCCCGCGCCACGGCGGTGGCCGTCGCGTCCACGGCGGGCGAATCGATCAGCTTCCAGTCGGGCCGGGATTGGCGCAGGCGCGGGAACAGACCCGCCCGCAGCAACGAGGTACGCCCGCTGGCGCTGGCTCCGATCAGGAGCACCAGTGGATTGTCCGCGACCAGCTTGACCAGGATTTCCACCTCCTGGTCGCGGCCGAAGAACAGATCGGAATGATGCTCCGCAAACGCGGTCGGCCCGATGTAGGGGCAGCGCTCTTCGCTTTCGATGGCTGCGCTGTCGATGCCGCCGGCGGGCGGGCGGGCGGCCGGCCGGCGCAGGATCTCCACCAGATCGTCGAGGATTTCGCTCGATATGCCCTGACGCAGATCGACCGTGTAGAACTCGGCCAGCGCCGCATCGGAGGGTGCGTCGCCGTCGTGGCCCGGCAGCAGCACCGGCAGCAGCGCGATGTCGCGTCCGGCGTCCCGCGCCATCAGCGTCAAGGTCACCAGCTTCTGCTGCTGGCTTTCGAAGCCGCCCGGGCCGAGGCACACCGCCAGCGCCCGGGCGTGGGCCAGCATGTCCTCCATGCGCAGCTTCCAGTCGGTGCTGACGGCGCCCTGGACGGCGTCCACCGCGGCACGGATGCCGCGTGCGACCAGCGCCCGCCGGAGCTCGGTGACCTGGGCGGCGTCCTGCCCCGCGTACGACAGCAGGATGTCGTAGTCGGCGAATCGCTTGGTTTCGTCGTAGCGCGCCTGGGTCGTCGATGCCGGCGCGGAAGAATGCTCGGCCTGTGCCTCGTCGCCCTGGCCCAGCCGTCCGCGGGCTTCGGCGGCAATCCGCCCGAGTGCGCTATCCGGCGGCGTCGTCGCCGGAGAAAGCATGACGATGACGTCGGCGAGCTGGTTGAAGGTCGCGGCGAGGTGTTCCTTGGCCGCCTTCTCCTCCGGATTGCGAGCGACCCGCTCCTCGAACGCGAACTGGGGATCGTAGGGGATCGTCAGGTCACGAAAACCAATTCCGGCGTCGGCCAGGCGCGCCGGCAGCAGATCCCCGAAGCGGGTGTCGAAGCGATCGAAGAATTCCGTCAGCAGTGTCGGCGCGCGTTGCTCGACCCTGGCCGGGACCACGACGATCTCGATCGGGCGCCCGCGACGCAGACCCTCGACCGGCTGCGAGCGGAAATCCTCGAGCATGCTCCAGGTGCCGTCGACGTTCTGGTGGTTGGCGCCGCACATCATGACGATGACGTCGGCCAGCTGGTAGCCGCAGATGCCGCCCATCTCGGTGACGCCGGTGCGGCTGTCGATCAGCACCAGGTCGTAGCCGGCCGAGCCGAGTGCGCGCCGGAGCCATTCGAAGAACAGGTCGCCTTCCCAGTTGAAATAGAAGTCCTGCCAGTCGAAGCTGCGCAGCGCCAGCGCGTAGCGTGCCAGCTGTTCGGCGGTCAGCCGTTGGCCGGCGGGCAGCAGGTCGAGTCGCCCGCCCTGGGGGCGGCGCGGAAAGATGGTGGCGATGTAGCGGCCGATCTCGCGGAAGTCGTCGCCGCCACCGGTGACCGACATCGCCTCCTTGTAGGCGAGCAGCAGGTCGAGCAGGCCGGGCTGGCGGCGTACCGCGTCGCGTTGCTCGCGCTCGTCGCCCCGGTAGAAGAACTGTTCGAGGCCCGGCGCCTCCAGATCGAAATCGATCATCAGCACCTTGAGTCCGCGCCGCGACAGCACGTCGGCGACATTGGCCAGCGCCATCGACCGGCCGACGCCACCCTTGTACGAGTAGAAGGTGCAGATCAAATCCGGCCTCCGCCGCCCCAGCCGTAGTCACGCTTGGGCTGCAGTCCGCCCTCGCCGAGTTCGGCGGCGAGCGCCCCGAGGGCACTGCGGTCGGGCTGCGGTTCCTGCAGTCGCGACAGCGTCGCCGGCAGGCTGCAGTGCAGCCAGCGCTTGAAGCGGCGCTCGTTGCCGACGGCCAGTTCGCACTGCGGATCGAACTCGACGGCGTAGCGGTCGAAGGCGCCGGCCAGGCGGCGGCGGGTGGCGTCCTCGAGCAGCGCCTCGACCTCTTCACGGCCGGGGTCGAACGGGGACACGGTGACGATCGCGACGAGATCGTTGTTGAAGAACGGCGAATTCTGAAAGGCCTGACGCAGCGTCGGGTGGAACAGCGAGATCTCGTCCACCAGCACGACGCAGCCGGCGCGGGCGATCGTTCGGTAAGTCGGACGCAGGCGGGGGTTGTCCTCGACCAGGGCGTCGAACGGATACCACTGCAGTCGGACGTGGCGCTGGCGCTGCTGGATCTGGCCGCGGCGGCCCACCGCGTCGGCGATCTCCTCGGCGATCACGCGTACGCTCGATCCGTTTTCGTGGAAGGGCCGCCAACGATGGCGGCTGTCGTGGTAGCGGGCCTTCCAGTCGATGCCTTCGACCGCCAGCGCCTGCTTCAGCGCCTCGTACTGCTGCTGTTCTGCGCCGGTGAGCTGGGCCAGCATCGCGGCATCGTTCTCGAGCTGGTCGAGTTCCGCCCGGGTCATCGCGACGATGCACACCGGCACGCCGACGCTGCGGCTGGCGGCCGGCGGCTGGCGCTCGGCGAGCCAGCGGCGGGCGGCTTGCAGGGGTTGGTCGCCGGCGAGTTCGGACGGTGCCAGCACGAAGCATTCGTCGGTACGCCAGCTCTCGGGCAGCTCCTCGCGCCGTACGTTGGACAGCAGCAGGGCCAGCGATCCGGTGCGGGCGCGCATGACCTGCAGTGTCTCGGCGAGCGTGTCGGCGTCGGCCAGCATCTGCGGCAGCGACTGCGGCGTGATCAGCGCCGCTGCGGCATGACAGGCAATGGCGTTCTCCTCGCGCATGGTGACGCCGCGGTCGTCGTCGGCGAACAGGGTCTCGCTCGACAGCTTGGTCGGTCTTTCGAGGCCGGCGGCGAGTTCACGGGCGAGCGCGGTTGCCTGCCCGACGTCGGCCGGGTGATGCGCCAGATAGAGCGCATGGGTCACTTCGCGCTGCAGCTTCTGCGGCGTCCGGCGGTGGCGGGGCCCGCCCTGTGCGTCGGCATCGGGCAGATTGCTGACGGCATTGCAGACCGCGATCGCGAGTCCCGCGGGATCGGAAAACTCGGTGGCCAGATGCTGTTCGAGCAGGCGCTTGCGCAAGGCCGCGATGCGGGCGCCGCGCTCATTGTCGCCGGAGACGCTGTCCATCATCGTCGGCGACCAGGCCGCATCCTCGCGCAGCACGAACACCAGTCGGTGCTTGTCGGTGGCGGCCTCCATCTCGAGTTCGGTGATCGACAGCCGCTTCGGGTTCTCGGCTTCAGGCGGGACGAAACCGTAGCGCCAGGCGAACAGTCCAATGTAGATGTCGCAGGCGGCGACGTCCTTGAGACAGGCCGACAGCGGTCGATCGTCGCGGGCGACGTAATCCTCCATCGCGATGACCTTGATGTTGGCGAGCTGGTTGAGTGCCTTGTAGACGGCTTCTCGATGCTGCTGGAGATCCTTGAAGCTCGACGAGAGGTAAACCGTACGGAATTCCGCCATGCCTGCTCCGGTCTGCACTGGGACGCGCCCTGCCGATGCTGAGAGTATAGGCGCGACACGCGCAATACTTTTTTACGGCATACAGGGTGGCATCAGGCCTGCGGGCGGTGCAAGACCCGATCGGCATGAAGCGTGCGAAATTCAGCAGCGCTGGCGCGTCTGCCGGTGGCGGAACAGGCGAAAGCAGGGACTGGCGCCGAGGCTCAGCACCACCACGCGCAGCACGTGGCAGGCGGTGACCAGCGGCACGCCGAGTTGCAGATCGCGGGCGGTGACCGACATCTCGGCGATGCCGCCGGGCGCGGCCGCCAGCAGAAGGGTCGGGGCGGCGCCCGAAGATGCCGCGGCGAACAGCAGCGCCAGTGCGGCACCGAGTACCAGTGCGGCCAGGGTCGACGCCAGCGCGGCCGCCATGAAGCGTGGCGCGCGGTCGAAGAAGTCGGGCGAAAAGCGGCTGCCGAGGGCGACGCCGATCAGCAACTGGCCGCCATTGACCAGCCACGCCGGCAGCGCCGACAAGGGTGTGCCGGTGGCCGTCACCAGCCCGACCGCGAACAGGGGGCCAAGTACCCAGGCGTTGGCGATGCCGGCTGCGCGCAGGGCGAAGGCGCCGGCCAGGCTGGTGGCCAGCAGCAAGGGCATGCGCTGCCAGTCGAGTTCGCGTGTCAGTGGTGTGTAGGCGTCGCTACCGTGGGCGCCGGCAAGCGCCAGCACCAGCGGAATCGTCGCGACGACGACGGCCACCCGCAGGGCGTGGGCGGCTGCGATCAGGTCCACCTCGCCGCCGTGACGTTCAGCCAGTACCGCCATCTCGCTGGCGCCGCCCGGCAGGGAGGCAAAGTAGGCGGTGGCGCGGTCGCAGCCGGATAGCCGGCGCACCAGCTCGCCGCAGATCATGCCGAAGGGCAGGGAACAGGCGGCGACGCCCAGGATCAGGGGCGCATTGCGCTGCAGTTCGACGACCACCGCCGGCGAGAAGTACAGACCCAGCGCGGCGCCGATCACCCATTGACCGGCCTGCCGGGCGCCGGGGGGCGGCTGCAGTGCGAGGCCGCGGATGCGCAGCCCCCCGACCAGCAGCAGCGGACCGATCATCCACGGCAGCGGCAGATGCAGCCATGACGCGATCAGCGCCGCTACGACTGCCGGCAGCAACAGACCGAAGCGGTGGGTAACGAAAGGGCGCAGGGCAGTCTCCATGACCGCGAGTCTACCGTGATCGTGGCGGCTGGCAATGCGGGAATGCCACAGTTCGTAAGCACTTGCGGCAACCGGCGCCGGCGACGATGAACGGTCAGGGTTGCAGCACCGCCGCGCCCTGCAGACGTCCCCGTCGCAGGTCGTCGAGCGCCTCGTTGGCGCGCGCCAGTGGGTAGTGCGCGGCGTCGACCCGCAGCGCCACGCCGGCCGCACGGGCAAGGAACTGGTCGCCGTCCTCGCGGGTCAGGTTCGCCACCGACCGCAGGCTGCGCTCCTGCCACAGCAATCGGTACGGAAAGGACGGAATGTCGCTCATGTGGATGCCGGCGCAGATCAGGCGACCGCCCGGTCGCAGCGCAGCCAGTGCGGCGGGTACCAGCGCCCCCACTGGTGCGAAGATCAGCGCCGCGTCGAGCGCTTGCGCCGGGGTCTGGTCGGCATCGCCGGCCCAGCTTGCGCCGAGGTCGCGGGCATGTTGCTGGGCCGCCCGGTCGCCCGGGCGGGTGAAAGCCAGCACCTGGCGACCTTCGGCGACGGCGACCTGGGCGATCAGGTGGGCGGCGGCACCGAAGCCGTAGAGCCCGAGCCGATCGATCGGGCCGCCGAAGGGATCCGCGATGGCCATCCGGTAGGCGCGGTGGCCGATCAGGCCGGCGCACAGCAGCGGCGCGGCATGCATGTCGTCGTAGGCGGCGGGCAGGGCGAAGCAGAAGCGCTCGTCGGCCGCCACGTACTCGGCATAGCCGCCGTTCACGGTGTATCCGGTGAAACGCGCCGACGGGCACAGGTTCTCTGCACCGGCGCGGCAGTAGTGGCATTGGCCGCAGGTCCAGCCCAGCCAAGGCACGCCGACCCGGCTGCCGATCGGGTGCCGCCCGGCGCCATCGCCGTGGGCGACGACGTGTCCGACGATCTCGTGGCCGGGAATCAGCGGCAGCGCGGGATCGGGCAGTTCGCCGTCGACGACGTGCAGATCGGTGCGGCACACGGCGCAGGCGGCGACCCGCAGCAAGGCCTGGCCGGGGCCCGGTCGCGGTACCGGCTGCGTGCAGGCACGCAGTGGCTCGCCCGGCCGCTCCAGCACCATCGCGTTCATGGTCTGCGGGATCATTGCGAAGCCGATGCCCGGTCGCCGAGGATTGGATCTCTCAAGCGCTTGCTTCCCCGCGATTCGATTCCGCGATCTTACGCCGCAGGCCGACGCCCGCAAAAAAAAAAACGGCACCCGAAGGTGCCGCCGAGACTCCTCGCGTGTAAGCGCGGAGGAATCGCTCAGTGGGCGCTGGCGCCGGCGGCGCCGACACCGGTCTGCGAGCGGACGTACTGGTCGTCGAACGCAGCGATCTCCTTGTTGGCGCGGGCACTGTTGTCGGTGACCGAGAAGAACCAGGAGAAGAAGAAGGCGATCGGCAGCGAGAACAGGGCCGGCTGCGTGTAGGGGAAGATCGGGGCTGCATTGCCCATCACGTCCACCCACACCGCCTTGGACAGGATCACCATCGTCACCGCCGAGACCAGGCCGGCGAGACCGCCGAACAGCGCGCCGCGGGTGGTCAGGCCCTTCCAGTACATCGACAGGATCAGCACAGGGAAGTTGGCCGAAGCCGCGATGCCGAAGGCCAGGCCGACCAGGAAGGCGACGTTCTGCTTCTCGAAGGCGATGCCGAGCAGCACCGCGACCACGCCGAGCCCGATGGTGGCGATCTTGGTGATGCGCATCTCTTCCTTCTCCGACGCCTCGCCCTTGCGGATCACGCGGGCATAGAGGTCGTGGGCGATCGCCGAGGCGCCGGCCAGGGCCAGACCCGAGACCACCGCCAGGATCGTCGCGAAGGCGACGGCCGACATGAAGCCGAGGAACAGGTTGCCACCGACCGCGTCGGCGAGGTGCATCACCGGCATGTTGCCACCGCCGATGATCTTGCCGCCGAGCACGCCGCCCTCGAAGTACTTCGGATTGGTGCCGACGATGGTGATCGCCGCCAGGCCGAGCACGCACACCACCATGAAGAAGTAGCCGATGCAGCCGCTGGCGACGAACACCGACTTGCGGGCTTCCTTGGCATTCGGGACGGTGAAGAAGCGCATCATGATATGCGGCAGACCGGCCGTGCCGAACACCAGACCGAGCGACAGCGAGACCGCGGTGACCGGGTCGGCCATCAGCGAACCCGGGCCCATGATCTTGAGGCCGTCCTTGTGGTTGGCGACCGCCTGCTTGGCCATCTCTTCGAGGCTGAAGCCGAAGTGCGACAGCGACAGCAGCAGCAGCACGGTACCGCCGGCGAGCATCAGGCAGGCCTTGATGATCTGCACCCAGGTGGTGGCGATCATGCCGCCGAAGGTGACATAGACCACCATCAGCACGCCGACGACGACCACCGCCATGGCGTAGTCGAGACCGAACAGCAGCTTGATGAGCTGGCCCGCGCCGACCATCTGCACGATCAGGTAGAAGCAGACGACGGTCAGCGAACCGATCGCCGCGAAGGTGCGGATGCGGGTCTGGTCGAGACGGTAGGAGGCGATGTCGGCGAAGGTGAATTTGCCGAGGTTACGCAGGCGTTCGGCCATCAGGAACAGGATCACCGGCCAGCCGACGAAGAAGCTGATGGCGTAGATGAAGGCGTCCATGCCGCGAGTGAAGGCCATCGCCGAGATGCCCAGCAGGGTCGCGGCCGACATGTAGTCGCCGGCGATCGCGAGGCCGTTCTGGAAGCCGCTGATGCCGCCGCCCGCGGTGTAGAAATCGGCCGTGGACTTGGTGCGGTTGGCCGCCCAGTAGGTGATGCCCAGCGTCGCCACGACGAAGGCGAAGAACATCGCGATGGCGGTGACATTGAGCGGCTGCTTCTGCGCTTCGGCGATGGCGTCGCCGGCGAACGCAGCGCCACTGGCGAGCAGCGCAAACAGCGTGGCGGGAATAAGAGCCTTCTTGATCACTTGGAGGCCTCCTTGACGATCTGCTCGTTCATTGTGTCGAACTCGCCGTTGGCGCGGCTGACGAACCAGCCGGTCAGCAGCCAGCCGCCGATGATGATGACTGCGCCGATCGGAATGCCGATGGTCAGCGTGCCGCCTTCGGAGATCGGCTTGCGGAGCACGTCCGGCGCGAATGCGACCAGGATCATCAGCGCGTAGTAGGCCGCCATCACGACGCCGGTCAGCGTCAGCGCAAAGCGCGTCCGCTTTGCGGCAAG
>JAGRFY010000104.1:0-5770 GCA_020445765.1 Rhodocyclaceae bacterium
TCCTGCCCGCCGAAGACACCGCCGGAGAGTCCGTAGATGGAGTTGTTGGCGATCCGCACGGCGTCGTCGTCATCGGAGTAGGCCAGCACGGCCAGCACCGGTCCGAAGATCTCCTCCTGGAAGATCCGCATCTTGTTGTGGCCCTTGAAGGCCGTCGGCTGGATGTAATAACCCTCGGCCAGTTCGCCGGACAGGCGTGCAACTTCGCCGCCGACCAGGCACTGGGCCTCCTGCTTGCCGAGATCGAGGTAGGACTGGATCTTGGTCATCTGCTCCTCGGAGGCCTGGGCGCCCATCATGGTCTCGGTATCGAGCGGGTTGCCCTGCTTGATGGCGCGGATGCGCGCGACGGCGCGATCCATGAAGCGGTCGTAGATCGACTCCTGGATCAGCGCGCGGCTCGGGCAGGTGCAGACCTCGCCCTGGTTGAAGGCGAACAGCACCAGACCTTCGATTGCCTTGTCGAGGAACTCGTCGTCGGCGGCGCAGACATCTTCGAAGAACACGTTCGGCGACTTGCCGCCCAGTTCCAGCGTGGCCGGGATCAGGTTGTTGGCGGCGGCCTGGCCGATCAGGCGACCGGTCGAGGTCGAGCCGGTGAACGCGATCTTGGCGATGCGGTCGGAGGTCGCCAGCGGCACGCCGGCCTCGCGACCATAGCCGTTCACGATGTTGAGCACGCCCGGCGGCAGCAGGTCGGCGATCAGCTCGGCCAGCACCAGGATGCTGATCGGCGTCGATTCCGCCGGCTTCAGCACCACGCAGTTGCCCGCGCCGATCGCCGGCGCCAGCTTCCAGGCGGCCATCAGCAGCGGGAAGTTCCACGGAATGATCTGGCCGACGACGCCCAGCGGCTCATGAAAATGGTAGGCGACGGTGTTTTCGTCGATCTCGCTGATGCCGCCTTCCTGCGCCCGCAGGCAGCCGGCGAAATAGCGGAAGTGGTCGGCCGACAGCGGCACGTCGGCATTCAGCGTCTCGCGAATCGCCTTGCCGTTGTCCACGGTCTCGGCGTAGGCCAGCAGTTCGATGTTCTGATCGATGCGGTCGGCGATCTTCAGCAGCAGGTTGGCGCGCTCGGCCGGCGACGTGCGGCCCCACTTGTCGGCTGCGGCGTGGGCGGCGTCGAGCGCCAGGGTGATGTCCTCGGCGGTCGAGCGGGCCGCCTTGGTGTAGGGGCGGCCGGTGATCGGCGTGATGACGTCGAAATACTGGCCCTTGACCGGGGCAACCCACTTGCCGCCGATGAAATTGTCGTAATGGGACTTGTACTGGACCTTGGCACCGTCCTGTCCGGGGAAAGCGTATTGCATGAACCACCTCCTTAGCGAATCGGGTATCGCGCTCCATCGCGCCGATTTGCTCGATTGCAGAGGCTGTGCCATCCGGCAGGTTCACACCCCGGAACCTCTCGCAATCCCGCCCGGATCAAGGGATTGCGGGATATACCCTTAATTTTTAAAAGGTTTTTCGCTGGTTGCGCACTGCACAAGAACGCAACACCTGCTCCATCCAGTTTGGAGCAATCCGACCACCGTATTGGAATTGAACTACCGATTCAGGCGTCAGCTGACCGGACGAACCAGCGTCTCCGACGGAGGCAGCGCATAACCGGGCTGCGCTTCGAGAGCCGATTGCATGACGCCCACCAGCGCGCCGCAGCGATCGTCGTCGAAGACTTCCCGTGGTGCGCAAAGGTAGTAGGTCTCGAAGCCCAGCGAGACGAAATCCAGCCCCAATGCGATGGCCGTGGCCTTGAGGGCAAAGGCGGCGTCCGCGGCACCCGCCGCCACCGCGGCAACCACCGCGAAATGCGTGAACTCCTCGACCGGATAGCCGCGGATGCTGCTCGGGCTGATCCCGTGCTCACGCAGCAGGTAGTCGAACCAGACCCGCGTGCCGGAACCACGCTGGCGATTGATGAAGCGCACCGACGGGCGTGCCAGGTCTGCGATGCTGCGGATGCCCAGCGGGTTGCCACGCGCGACCACCAGCCCCTGCTCGCGCCGCAGCAGCGGGCGCAGGTAGAGCGGCGGATCGCCGTCGAGGCTGCGTTTGACGAAGAGATCCATCGGCAGACCGTCGGGCACATGGAAGCCGGCGATCTCGGCACGCCCCTCGCGCAGCGCGGTCACCGCCTTCGGCGATCCCATGAAGCGTGCGTCGAGATGGGGCAGGCGCCCCTCGCCGATGCATTGCTGGAGCACCAGATCATGGCTGCAGGCGAGCCGTAGCCGCGGCTCACCGAGTTGCAGGCAGTCGCGCAGTTCACGGCCGAGCCCGGCCAGTTCGCGCTGGACCAGGCTGTGCACGCGCGCTTCGATCTTGCCGACCAGCATCGCGATACCGTGGCCGGCCGGCGTCAGTTGGCTGCCATGGCCCTTGGTCTTGTCCACCAGTTGGCAACCGAGCAGTTCCTCGGCTTCCTTGATCCGTCCCCAGGCGCCACGGTAGGAACGACCGGTCCGCTCCGCCCCGCCCTGCAGCGAACCGGTCTCCGCAACCGCATCGAGCAGCGCCGCCAGCGCGGCGAGATCGAGCTCGCCGCCGGCCAGTTCGAGGCTGGTATGCGCCCTGATGTGCAGGCGCGCATCGGCACCACTGTGCATATTTGACCGCCGGCCATCCCGGCGTAGGCTTTATCGGCGTGCAATATATACGATACTTCCTATCCAATAGGCAAGTTAAAGCGCATTCATCGAAAGCCAAGGAGATCTCCATGACGCTCACCCGCCGCAGCCTACTGACTGCCCTGCTGGCTGGCGCAGCGCTGCTGCTGCAGCCGTTCGCGACCGCACAGGCCGCCGACTTCATTACCGTCGCATCGACCACATCGACCCAGAATTCCGGCCTGTTCGACCACCTGCTGCCCCGGTTCACGGCCGACACCGGCATCGAGGTCCGTGTCGTCGCCGTCGGCACCGGCCAGGCGCTGGACATGGGCAAGCGTGGCGACGCCGACGCACTGCTGGTGCACGACAAGGTCAAGGAAGCGAAATTCGTCGCGGACGGCTACGGCGTCGGCCGCCGCGACGTCATGTACAACGATTTCGTGCTGATCGGCCCGGCCAGCGATCCGGCGGGCGTCAAGGGCGGCAGCGACATCAAGCTCGCATTGCAGAAGATCGCCGAGGCCAAGCCGCCCTTCGTCTCCCGCGGCGACAAGTCCGGCACCCATAGTGCGGAACTGCGCTATTGGAAGGCCGCAGGCGTCGACCTCGATGCCGCCAAGGGGCCCTGGTACCGCGATACCGGCAGCGGCATGGGGGCCGCACTGAACACCGCCGCCTCGCTCGACGCCTACGTGCTGTCCGACCGCGGCACCTGGCTCAACTTCAAGAACCGCCAGAATCTGGCCATCCTGGTGCAAGGCGACGAGGCACTCTTCAACCAGTACGGCGTGATGATGGTGAATCCCCAACGCCACCCGCACGTCAAGCAGGCCCTGGTGCAGCAATTCATCGACTGGCTGGTATCGGACAAGGGACAGGCCGCGATCGCGGAATACAAGATCGGCGGCGAGCAGTTGTTCTTCCCGAACGCGGGCTAGGGCGCCCCATTCAATCCTCGACGGCGCCACCTTCGGCGCCGTCGAAACGCGCCGCATCCCGCGCGAAGCACGCCACCAGCCAATCGGCGACCACCCGGACCCGGGCGACGTCGCGCAGTTCGCGCGGCGTCGCCAGCCATATCTCGCGAACCGGTAGCGTCGCCGGCAGGCGCACCAGGCCATCATGCCGGGCGGCAATGACCACCGGCAGCACCGCGTGGCCGACGCCGCTTTCGGCAGCCCGGGCCAGTGCGTCCACCGAATTGCTGCGAAACGCGAAGTGCGCCGGCTCGACGTGCGCCTGTAACCAGCGCATCTCCGGCAGGTCCATCATCTCGCGATCGTAGGCGAGCCAGTCGCTCGCGGCATCCATGCCGCGCTCGGCTTGACCGCGCGCGGCATAGACGCCGAAAGCGATCGTGCCGAGGCGCCGGATCACCAGGTCGCCACGGGTCGGCCGCGCCAGCCGGATCGCGATGTCGGCCTCCCGTCGCGACAGGTCGAGATTGCGGTTGCCGGCCACCAGTTCGAGCACCAGGCTCGGAAAGCGCGACCGGGCATCGGGGATCAGGCCGGCCAGGTAGTTGGCGATCAGTGAATCGACCGAAGTGATGCGGGTGATGCCGCGAACGCGGGCGTCCGAGTCGCTGGCGACGTGGGCGAGGGCCGCGACTTCCCGCTCGATCCGGCGCCCGTGCTCGAGCACGCGCTCGCCGGCGCCGGTCGGCAGCAACTGCCCCTGGCGGCGCTCGAACAGGCGGGTGCCGAGGCGTGCATCCAACCCCTTCAGGCGCCGCGACACGGTCGTCTGGTCCACGCCGAGTTCGGCGCTGGCGGCCGCCAGCGTGCCATTGTGTGCGATCGCCAGCACGAAACGCACTTCGTTCCAGTCGAAGTTCCCTGCATTGGTGCCGATCGCGGCTGCATCGGTGTGCATTGCGCCTGTGCCTCCTGCGGCTATCGTGACGACTCCCGTTTCCCAGGAGCCGATCATGTCCAAGCCCCACACCTTGCGCAACGTCGCCGGCCTTTCCGACTCGCTGACCGCGATCGGCGATTGCGCACTCGTCCTGGTCGATTGCCAGAACACCTACCGCCGCGGCCTGATGGCGCTCGACGGTGTCGAGGCCGCACTGGCCGAGGCCGCCACCCTGCTCGAGCGGGCGCGCGCGGCCGGTTGCCCGGTGTTCCACATCCAGCACGACAGCGGCCCGGGCAGCCCCTACGACATCCGCGCCGACATCGGCGCGATCGCCGACCCGGTGTCACCCGTCGCCGGTGAAGCGGTCATCGTCAAGCGCATGCCGAATTCCTTTGCCGGCACCGAACTGGCCGAGCGCATCGCCGGCACCGGCCGCAAGGAGATCCTGCTCGCCGGCTTCATGACCCACATGTGCATCAACTCGACCGCCCGCGGTGCCTTCAATCTCGGGCTGCAGCCGATCGTCGTCGCCGCGGCGACCGCGACCCGGCCGCTGCCCGCCGCCGATGGCAGCGTGCTGCCGGCCGCCGTGGTGCAGGCGGCGAGCCTCGCCGCCCTCGGCGACCTGTTCGCCCGCATCGCGCCGGACACCGCTTCGCTGCCGGGCTGAACGACGCGATCGTCCGACCGCTACCCGAGCGCGAACGGGCGCCTATACTGCGATTTCGTTGCGGCCAGACTCGGGGAGGGACGACGGTGGCGGAAGCAAGCGAGGGGGACGCGCGCACGCTCGGGCATTTCAGGCAGATTCTGCTGTGGCCGCTGCAATTGATGCCATTGCGTGCCACCAGCCAGATCCATCGCCACTGGGAGTGGCTCGAGGAGGCCCGGCCGGACAACCCGTGGCGCGAGGTCGACGACGAGTTCACCGAAGACCCGGCCGGATTCCAGCAGCGCCACTACAGCGAGTTCGTCACCTTCCTGCCCCACGTCCAGCGCTTTCTCTACGGCGAAGGACGCAGTCGTGGCGCCACGCCGGGCGAATCGCCGATCCGCGTCTTTCGCCGACACGACATCGCCCGCGTGCGCTGCACCTATCCCGACCCAGCCTTCGCGCCAACCGAGTTCGAGATCGCCCACATCGATCTCTATTTCTTCTTCGACCTCGACATCGCGGTGCTCAATGTCGAACTCCACGCGTCCGACATCGCCCTCGAATACGCCCAGGAAACCCTGTTCCGTCTCGGCCGGGCCTATCCGACCTACTGGGAGCCGAACGGCGACCCCGGCCATTGCCT
>JAGRFY010000104.1:6006-6252 GCA_020445765.1 Rhodocyclaceae bacterium
ATCCATCCGATTTCGTCCGCCTCGGACTGGTCACGGCCTCCGGCCCGGCCGGACGAATGCCGCTGACCGTGCCGGATTTCGAGCAACGCTACTGCTACGACCGCTTCTGGAAAGCCGCGCGCGGCGGCCCGCCGGGCTCCCGCTACCTGTGCTGCGGCGAAGCCTTCGTGCTGGTCGGCAGCGCCCGCCAGCGATACTTCTTCGAGGCCGGCGGCAGCCTGCTCGAGGAGTTTCGCCACCAGTACT
>JAGRFY010000105.1 GCA_020445765.1 Rhodocyclaceae bacterium
CGGTCGAGCAGCGCCGTGGTCATCTTGGCATCGACAAATACGTTGGCCCATTCGCCGAACGTCAAGTTGGTCGTAATCATCACGCTGGTGTGCTCGTAGAGCTTGGAGAGCAGGTGGAAGAGCAGCGCGCCGCCAGCCTGGCTGAACGGCAGGTAGCCCAGTTCGTCCAGGATCAGCAGATCGATATTCTTGAGCGTCTGGGCCATCCGGCCGGCGCGGCCCGCGGCCTCCTCCTGTTCGAGCGCATTGACCAAATCGACCGTGGAATGGAAGCGCACGCGCCGGCCGTGGCGGGTGATGCCGGAGACGCCGATCGCGGTGGCCAAGTGCGACTTGCCCGTGCCAGGCCCGCCGATGAACACGACATTGTGGGCCTCGTCGGTGAAGTGGCAGTCGGCCAGTTCAAGGATCAGCTTGCGCTCCACCGGCGACTGGGCGAAGTCGAATCCGGCCAGATCGCGGTGCACGGGGAAGCGCGCGGCATGCATTTGGTAGCGGACCGAACGCATCCCGCGATCCGTGCGTTCGGCTTCGAGCAACTTTTCGAGGCACTGCCGGCTGTGCGACAGGTCGGGCTCGTCCCGCGCCGTCCATTCTCCCCAGGCCGTTGCCATGCCGTACAGGCGCAGTGTCTTCAGTTCGGTGACGAGATCACGCATCGCCGGTCTCCTTGCGGCGCAGCCGGTCGTAGCGCCCGATATCGGCGGTCGGCGCAGTCTTGATCGTGAGCGCGGTTTCCACACTTTGCGGCATCGGCGCCTGTTGCAGCCGGTTGATCACGTTGAGCACGTGTTCGACGCTGACATGGCCCGACTCGAGCACCAGTTCGACGGCGACCTGCGCGGCATCGAGCCCGACCTTCGGAATCATCGCCAGCACCCGGCTCATCACCCGGTCGCCGCCGTCCCGGCGCAGCAGCAGACGCTGCAGGCGAACGAACGGCGTGGGCATCTGGGCAAATGGCGCGCCGTTTCTGAGTACGCCGGGCTTTCTCTCGACCAGCGGCAGGTAGTGCAGCCAGTCATAACGCGTCTGGCCGCGATCGAACAGGCGCGCATGGCACGCCACCAAACGATCGTCGAAGACGACATCGATGTGCTCGGGGTAGAAGCGCTTGCTGATCAGCCGGCCGGCCAGTTCGCAGGGCACGGAGTAATGATTGCGGGCCGCGCTCACCAGACAGGTGCTGGAGACCCGCCCGGTCTCTTCGACGTAGCCGTCGAACGGGGCGATCATCGGCATCAGCTGCGGCTGTTCGTGCTCGAGCATCTCCGCGATCGTCAGCTCGTACTCGGGGTGCTTCAACTCCTGCCACAAGGCCTGGCAGCGTCGGAGTAGCCAGTCGTTCAGTTCGGCAAAGCTGCCAAACCGCAGCTTGCCGGCTTCCAGCCAGATCCGCCGCCGGCTGTCCTGGACGTTCTTCTCCACGACGCCTTTCTCCCAGCCCGAAGCGACATTGCAGAAGTCCGGCTCGAACAGGTAGTGGGCGCACAGCGCCGAGAAGCGTGCATTGACGACGCGGCCCTTGCCCTTCCGGACCTTGTCGACCGCGGTCTTCATGTTGTCATAAATGCCGCGCCGGGGGATGCCGCCCAGCGCCGCAAAGCTGCGGGTATGGGCGTCGAACAGCATCTCGTGCTCCTGGCTCGGATAGGCGACGAGCACGAAAGCGCGGCTTGCGCACAGCTTCAAGTGCGCGACCATCAGCCGGCGCCAGACGCCCCCGATCACCAGCCTCTCCTCGCTCCAGTCGAACTGGAAGGCTTCGCCCAGTTCGAATTTCAGCGGCACGAAGGCGCGGGTCGGCGCGTTGGCCGACTTCTGATCGCGCCAACGGCGGATGAAGTCGTTCAGGATCGAATAGCCGCCGCCGTAGCCCTGTGATCTCAGCTCGACCAGCAACGCCTTTGCCGTCCGGCGCTCGCGTTTCGGACGCCCCGCATCCGCTTCGAGTGCTTGCAGCAGGTAGGAGTGAAACGGCGTGAGCTTGCCTGGATGTGGCTCGCGCCGGTAGCGCGGCTCGACCGGACCGTCCTCCCTCAGCCACTTCTTGATGGTGTTTCGCGACAGGCCCGTCCGCCGAGAAATTTCCGAAACCGCCAGACCATCCCGCAGGAACAGCCTCCTCACCTTGCCCAACATTTCCATGGTGATCACCTCAAACACCCCGCCTCAAAATGAGGCAGGCAGGTTAAACACCCTGGTCAATTTTCAGTCGGTACACACCCTGCTAGATGGTCAGTTTTCGGTCGGCGCCAACAGGTGGATCCTTCCGAGCCGGTTGCAGTCGATCGAGACGGCGTATGCGCTGACCGTACACAAGTCGCAGGGCTCGGACTTCGATCACGTCGCGTTGGTGTTACCCGAAGAACCCAGTTCGATTCTGACCCGTGAACTACTCTACACCGGCATTACCCGGGCGCGCAGCTTCTTCACGCTGGCCGACGCAGGGGGGCGCCAAGTTCTGAAGCTGGCTGTGGAACGACGCATGTTGCGTTCGGGCGGGTCGCTGTTTTGATACGCCTTGGCTGCTCCTGAGGTGTCTTCCGACAGACCGACGGAACTCGCTCGCTCGATGGGTGGCAAAAAGCCGCATACGGTTCTGACGACGAGTTCGACATCCAGCACTTGCGCCGTCAGATTCTCGATCACGTGAAGAGCGAATGCAGGAGGGGGCACCGCGCGCTGCCGTGGGCTTGTTGCACATCGGTAGGCGCGCAGCGGTAGGGCAGGCCCTTCCCCACCTTGCCGAGTGGGGGCAACTGATTCGCACAAGGCGTTGGGTGGAGGATCCGTCGCCATGGTCGGCCTCCGGCGACGGGTCATCATCTACATGGGCGCTTGCCGTCGAGGATCTGTCCCGAGCGCCACCAATTCAATCTCGCGTGCCGATCCTGTCCAGCGCGATCGCTTGCGCGGGAAAGGCATTCAAGAGCTTGCGATCCATCGTCACGAGCTTGACACCAAGGCTCATCGCAAGGGCAGCGAACTCGCAATCGTAGGCCGAGCAATTGCTGTCGCGCACGAGTTCGAACACGCGCGGCGAATCCACCTCGCGTTCGTTGCCCCGCAGAAGGTCTTCAGCTTCCGTCTGCATCGCCAGCGCTTGCTCAAACGTGAGGACGCCGCGCCTGAAGTAGCCGGTCAGGATGTTGCGGAACTCGCTTCGCCAAAGCAAAGGGGCAACCCAGTCGGAATCGCGCTCGAACAATCCTTCGGCATGCGTGGTGAACTCTGTCGGCAGGTACAGGTAGGCCAGGACGTTCGTGTCCACTACGATCACGGACGCCCCTCGCGCTTCATGGCATCGATCTCCGCTGTCTGCAAACGCTCGCTGCTCAGCGCAGCGCGCAATTCTCTGGCTCGGGCCAGTCGCTCGGCGGGATCTGTCCGCCCCGGCAGCAGGATCGACTCCAGGCAGACGATGGCCTCGCAGTTGAGGCTGCGGCGATGGGATGCAGCGGAACTCTTCAAACGATCGTAGAGGTCGTCGGGGATGTTCTTCAGGGTGAGCGTCGTCGGCATGCTGAACTCCGGAGTAGAAACCATTATGGTTTCCGATAGGTTTCAGTACAAGCTTTCCGCGATTGCGGATCGGAGGAGCAGGGGACGCGTTGTCGATGCGCGGCGATGGGTTATGATTGAATCTGATTAAGACTGATTGGATGACTCGGCATGGATGATACTGGCACGAAGGTTTTGACGGCGCACATCCCCTTGCCGCTCGCCGAGAAGGTCGACCTGCTTGCTGCGCGCCTGGAGCGATCCCGTGGCTGGATCATGAAGCAGGCACTCGCGGCCTGGGTCGAACAGGAGGAAGAGCGTAGCCGGTTGACGCGGGAGGCGCTTGCCGACGTCGATGCCGGCCAGGTCATCGACCACCAAGCGGTCCAGGCCTGGGCCGATAGCCTGGCGACCGACAAACCGCTCCCTGCTCCGAGGTGAGGGAGGTCACGTGGACCAGCAAGGCGTCGGCCGATCTGGTTCGCCTCTACGAGTTCCTGGCATCGGCCGACAAGCCCGCGGCCATTCGAACCGTCTGGACCCTCACCGCAGCACCAGCCGGCCTGCCGGCTCACCCGCGCATTGGCGAGCGTCTCGAGGAGTTCGACCCGCGCGAGGTGCGGCGCATTCTGGTGGGCCACTACGAAATCCGCTACGAGATCCAGAAGAGCACGATCACCGTGCTTCGACTCTGGCATACGAGGGAGAGCCGATGAACGCCTCGCTGCGGCGCGGCCGAGACGGGAGCGGCCGCAATGTTCTGGCCCGGCCGTCGTCGAACTGGGCGGCAAGGAGGATCGCTTCCAGCGAATCGCCGAAACCCGCACCACACAAGGCTTCGCGGCGAATCTGACGGTAAACTTTTCGGGCCACGTGAGCGCGAATCTGGCGTTTTGACGGTAAACTTTCGGTGTGATCGGGCGGATTCGTGCCGCAGCCGATCCATCTGCCAGGTGGAGCGAAATGCCGTCCCTACCGATAGGTACTGAAAGCACGGGTTTCGCTGCCGGGCGCGCCCACCGATAGGTCGCGATAGATGTCGAACGCAAAATCGGCCCACCCGACACGCGTGACGGTAGAAATGACGGTAAACTTGGCTGACAGGATTTAATAACGCAATAGAAACAGTGTTTTGCGTGCGCTATTGATGATTGAGTGGGAGTAGGTTTCGCGACCTGTCGGTGACTATCGGTAGCTATCGTTTCAAGTCTCGAACGGCGGCAGTTGAGGGCGGATCTGACTGCCTTTCGGCTGCTTTCGGTAGCTATCGAAACGGCATGTCGCAGTGTCCCGTAAGCTGAAGTCGGTCCCTGCCGGCAGGCGATTGCAGCCGATAGGTGCTGAACGCTCATGGGTGGCTCGTCGTTGGCCAAGTGGGGGCTCTTGACGAGGCTACATGGTGCCCCTCGACCGCGGGAAACGTGCCAAATCCCCGGGCCCACGAAGCGCGAAATCTGCAACCTCGTTGATGAGGCGGCTTACAGTGCCTGCCCGGCGTTCAGGGATTGACAGGGTGGCGATCATCGCGCCTTGCCCGTGGTCCGCGCGCTGGGCTCGATCCCCGGATTTCAATCTGAGTACTGAGCGCAATGGCCTTGGTGACCGCGGTTCATCCCTATGTTCGGGTCGGTGCGAGGCCGCATGGCGCGGGCGCACTCTAGAACAGGCCTGCGCCGGGACAGCTGACCGCGGAATCAGTCGTCCAGGGTGGCAAAGCCGGCGGCCTTCCAGCCTTCGATACCGCCCTCGAGATACAGGGCATCTAGTCCGAACTCGCGCAAGCCTGCCGCGGTCGCTTGAGATACCTCATGGCCGTGAACGCAATAGACCACGATCTGGCAGTCGCGCGGCAATGCTGGAGCCCATTCGGCGAGTTTTTCCGGATCGTGCCAGGTGGCACCGGGCAGGTGTTCGGGACTGGTATCGCGAGCCGTCCTTCGTCGTGCGTCGACGATACAAACCTCGCCGATCCGTGCTTGCAGGGCGTGAAGCGTGATGCTGTGATCCATGGAGCCACTCCTTGGGCGGTGAACGATGGAAGCAAGCATTGGAGCCTGCAGGCTATGGGGCGACCGAGTATGCAAGCCCGCCAAGCGCGCAGACACCGATGACTTTCATGATGTCGACCTTGTAGCGCCACAGGGCCACGAAGCTGGCTGCCGCGGTGCCGACCGCCAGCAAGTCGATGGGGCCATGGAACGGCGCGTCGAGCCGCGCTTGAGGCCAGAAGGTGTGCCACGCGAAGAAGGTTGCGAGATTGAGGATTACCCCGACGACGGCGGCGGTGATTGCAGTCAGCGGAGCCGTGAACCTGAGTTCGCCTCGCGTCGCCTCGACCAGGGGTGCGCCCGCGATGATGAAGAAGAAGCTCGGCAGGAAGGTGAAGCAGGTTGCCGCCGCCGCACCGGCAAGCCCGGCCGCGACCGGATGGGCCAGGACAGCCTTGGTCACGCCGCCCAGGTAGCCGACCCAGGTCACCACCATGATCAGCGGACCCGGCGTCGTCTCGCCGAGCGCGAGGCCGTCCATCATCTGGGGGCCGGTCAGCCAGCCGAAGTGCTCGACCGCATTCTGGTAGACGTAGGGCAGCACGGCGTAGGCGCCGCCGACGGTGAGGAAGGCCGCCTTGGTGAAGAACTCGCCCATCGCGCCCAGCGCGGGCGACGCGCGGACTGCGGCCATGGCGGCAAGCCAGATCAGTCCGAAGGCGATGACGGTCAAGGTCAGCTTGCGCCAGCTGAAACGTGCATGGGGCGGTGGTGGGGTGTCGTCGCCGATGGCCGCAGGGCCATGCACCGCCGAGGCCGTGCCGTGCCCGCCCTTGTTCACGAATTTGTGCGGCAGTAGCCGACCGCCCGCCATGCCGAGCAGCGCCGCGCCCAGGACGATCCAGACGAAGTCCACCTTCAGGAAGAAGATGGCGATGAATGCCATGGCAGCAATGCTGCCGAGCACCTTGTTCCGAATGGCCCGCGAGCCGATGCGCCAGGCGGCAAACAGCACCACTGCCACGACCGCGGGCTTGATGCCGTAGAAGATGCCGGCGACGGCGGGCAGGTCGCCGAAATTTAGGTAGACGCCCGCCAGCAGCGAGAGCAGCAGGAAGGCGGGCAGGAAGAAGAGCACGCCGGCCACGACTGCGCCGGGAATGCCGTGGATCAGCCAGCTGATGTAGATGGCCAGTTGAATTGCTTCAGGGCCAGGCAGCAGCATGCAGTAGTTCAGCGCGTGGAGATAGCGCTGTTCGGAGATCCAGCGGCGGCGCTCGACCAACTCCTGATGCATGATCGCGATCTGCCCGGCAGGGCCACCAAAGCTGATGAAGCCCAGTTTCAGCCAATAGGCGACCGCTTCGCCCATGGTCGGCAGCCGGGGTGGGGCATCGGAGATCACCGGACCTGTCATGGCGTGTGGGTGTGCAGGTAGTGGTCGTGGAGGTGGTCGAAGAGCCGGCTGGCCTCATCGAGCAGTTCGTCGTCGCTCGACGCCCGGGACCGCGCACCGGCCAGTACCGCTTCGATGCCGGCGGCTTCCGCGACTGGAAGCCCGCCCATATCCAGGCAGTGAATGATCGCGGCGATGCGTGACAGTGCCGGGTCGGCCTCAAGCCCGAAGCTGCGCAGCAACACTTCGAAGGTGACGAGCCCTTCGACGTGGGTGAAGGCGGCCCCGTCGAAATCGAAGCCGAGGGCGTGTTCGGGACAGCGATCGGGCGCATCGAGCCACAGAAATTGGGCTTGCCGGTCGATGAAGCGACGGATCATCCAGGCGGAGGCCATGCGATCGATCCACAAGTGCTGCCGCGTCGCCCAGATCCGCCCCTGGTATTCCGCCAGCTGCAGCGGGCGAATAGACCCCGCTGCTTGCCGGGGTTCCCCGCTCGCACGGGCCTCGAGGTCGGCAAGGGCAGCCTCTGCCTGTCGGCGCGCATCGTGCGGAAAGAAATCGATTGCGCTGAGTGCGAGGAAGTTGCGACGCAGGGTTCGCACGAGTCGCGTGTCGGACGGGTCGGCGGCATGAATCGCCTCCACCAGGACCGCGTACTCGCCGGCGCGGTCGAATAGCGCGAGGAGGGACGCATGCTGGGCCTCGTCACGCCCGTGAAGGCGATAGATGTCGGCCGTGCCCCCGGCGCTGCGGGCCAGACCAGCGATCTCCTCGAAAGTTGAAGCGTGGGCATCTGCGGCCGGGAGCAGGTACACCCCGTCACGCAGCGTCGCGGCGCCTTGGGATCGCAGGGCACGCCAGACACGCATGCGGCCAGCGGCTTGCTTGCCGGACAGGGTGGCAAAAAGGGCGAGGAAGCTCATTTGTTGGTGTTATATATGTTACTTATTAAGTAGAAAATATAACAAGTGTAGCCATTCGCAAGGAGAATTGTTCGAGGCCTCGTCGTCACTGCCATCCGGGAAATGAACTTCAGGCGGCGAAGTCGACAAAAGGCGTGTGGCACGCACAGCTCTACTAGCCGTCCATACAGGTCGTCGCGCTGCAACCGATGCTCTGATAACCTATCCTCCTGGATAGGATATTAAACATGCCGCTCCATGCTTCCCACCCCGCGATCATCAAGCGCCTGAAGCGCGCCGAAGGCCATCTGCGCAGCATTGTGACGATGATCGAAGAGGGCCGCCCCTGTGAGGAGATCGCCCAGCAACTGCAGGCAGTCGAGAGCGCCATCGTCAATGCCAAGAAGACCCTGGTTCATGACCACATCGACCACTGTCTGGCGCATGTAGTGAGCCAGGGTGCCCAGGATGCCGAGGCTTCGGTCCGGGCCTTCAAGGCGATCACCAAGTACCTCTAGATCATGCGCATCGCCGAGACTTCCCTTCCGTGGAAATCAATCGCCGCTTAGCCGTGCCAAGGGCTGCAGTTCTGGCGCTGGGGGCAGCTTTGCTGTTCGGTGCCAGCACGCCGTTCGTCAAGCTGCTGGTCGGCGAGGTCTCGGCCGCCGGGCTGGCTGGGTTGCTCTACCTCGGCAGCGGGATCGGGCTCGCCGTGGCGCGGGGCCTGCGCGATGGCGGCTGGCAGCCGAGCGGTCTGTCAGGTTCCGACTGGCGGTGGTTCGGCGGCGCGATCGTCTTCGGTGGCATCCTGGGGCCGCTGCTGCTGGTCAGCGGCCTGGCCCTCACGGCCGCCGGAACCGCCTCGCTGTTGCTGAACCTGGAGGCCGTACTGACCGCCGTGCTGGCCTGGGTCGTCTTCAGGGAGCATACCGACCGTCGCATCGTCGCCGGCATGGCCCTGATCGTCGCGGGCGGACTGGCGCTGGCTTGGCCGCAATCGGTCTCTGGCGGCAACTGGGTGGGGCCGCTCGCCATTGCCGGCGCGAGTCTCTGCTGGGCTGTCGACAACAACCTGACGCGCAAGGTGGCGGCATCGGACGCCCTGTTCATCGCTGCCGCCAAGGGCTTGGTTGCCGGGGCGGCAAACCTTGCTCTGGCGCTCGTGCTGGGCGAGACCTTACCAGACTTGCCGTTGACGGGCATGGTGATGGTGGTCGGCCTGCTCGGCTATGGCGCCAGCCTGGTGCTGTTCGTCCGTGCCTTGTGCGACCTGGGTACGGCTCGGACAGGCGCCTATTTTTCGACCGCCCCGTTCATGGGGGCGGCGCTCAGCGTCGTGATGCTCGGCGAACCGACACCACCACCGTTCTGGGTGGCGAGCCTCCTGATGGGGGTCGGTGTCTGGTTGCACCTGACCGAGCGACACGATCATCCGCATCGGCACGAAGCGCTCACCCACGAGCATGATCATGTGCATGACGCGCATCACCAGCACGCCCACGATTTTCCCTGGGATGGGCGGGAACCCCATCGCCATGTCCACACCCACTCCGCCCTTTGGCATGCGCACCCACATTTTCCGGATCTTCACCACCGGCATCCGCACTGACGTCGGAACGCAAGCTCAACGATCTCGACCTTGGACGTACGATGCGACTGGATATTTCAATACTGAGCTTGCTGCGATGCGGATCCCCATGGATTCAGGGCATGGCCGCGGCGCTTCTGTTCGCGGCTGTGGCGCCGGCCTTCGCCCACGGTGTCGCGGAAGGCGACGCGCGCTTCATCGAGCAGGCGAGCGGCACTCATCTGATCCCCTTCGTGTATCTCGGGGCCAAGCACATGGCCACGGGCTACGATCACCTGCTGTT
This sequence comes from Rhodocyclaceae bacterium, assembly GCA_020445765.1. Lineage (GTDB taxonomy): Bacteria > Pseudomonadota > Gammaproteobacteria > Burkholderiales > Rhodocyclaceae > Cognatazoarcus. The sequence goes on from JAGRFY010000105.1 coordinate 9,665, forward strand.
CCTGTTCGGGGTGATCTTCTTCCTTTACCGCCTGAAGGATGTCGCGATCTACGTCACCCTGTTTGCCGTCGGCCATAGCACGACCCTGCTCTACGGGGTGCTGAGCGGCACGCATGTCAATCCGTACATCGTGGATGCGATCATCGGGCTGTCGGTGGTGTACAAGGCGCTCGACAACATGGGGGCCTTCAAGGTCTGGTTCGGATTCCAGCCCGACACACGGGCCGCCGTGCTGGTCTTCGGCCTGTTCCATGGCTTCGGGCTGGCGACCAAGCTGCAGGATTTCGCGCTGCCGGAAGAGGGCCTCGTGGCGAACATCCTGGCCTTCAATGTCGGGGTCGAGATCGGCCAGATCCTGGCCCTGAGCGCGATCCTGATCCTGATGGACTTCTGGCGCCTGCATCACGCCTTTGCGCGCCACGCCTTCGCATCGAACGCCGTGCTGATGGCCGCGGGATTCACGCTGATGGGCTATCAGCTGGCCGGCTACGTCATCAACGCCTGAGAGACGAGACATGAACGAACCCCGCCCGCATCACGAGCTGCATGACATCGGTGATCTGGATCCGGACGGCTTGCCGTCCAACAAGAGCCTCGTAAAGGCCAGCCTGGTTGCGCTGGCCGTGGCGGCCGTGCTGTTGGTGACCACCATTCTGCCAGCTGAGTACGGTGTCGACCCGACCGGGGTCGGCAACGCGCTCGGCCTCTCGGCCCTGCACGCAGGCGATGCCGATACAAGTCCCGAAGCAGGACCGCAGGAAGACGCACTCGCAGCACGCAGCGCGGTGTTGAAGAGCGACATCCCGTTCCGATCGGATGCGGTCGAGGTGCAACTGCCGCCACACCAGGGCGCGGAGATCAAGGCCGTCATGGAACAGGGCCAGAGTTACATCTTCCACTGGGAAGCCGACGGTGGCCCTGTGTACTTCGACATGCACGGTGACCCGCCCAATGCGCGAGAAAACGAGTTCATCAGCTACTGGATCGGCGAGTCGCAGGCCAGCGCGAGTGGAAATTTCGAGGCGCCATTCAGGGGCGTGCACGGCTGGTACTGGGAGAACCGGGGGGATGCCCCGGTCACGATCCGGCTGAAGATCAGCGGATTTTATGATTCGCTCTACATGCCCTGAACCGGTTTGCACGATGGTCGTGCCAAGGCTGGTGCCTGGCTGATCGCCTCGAGCAAGTCCAAGGGACTGCATTTCCGACACCTGTGGGGACAACATCGACAAGCCAATGGGCGCCGCTTTTCTGGGGGACTTCCATTGTCGATCGAGTTGGGCGTGCAGGTCGTCGGAAGCCCGCATGAAATATGGCGTTACGGGCAGATTGACGGTAGGCGTAGACTGCCAAATCGCTATGAATTTGTCGTTATGACGGTAGATTCTGGACGTGGATCGGTCAGGTGTGCAGCGGAAGCGAGATGTGCGTGACCCGCAGAGATTTTGCGCCGCTAGCGATCGGTACTGAAAGGACGATTTCCCCGAGGCGATGTGCTCGCCGATAGCTGGCGAAAGCTGATAGAGGCAAATTCGGCCTACCGACCGCACCTGACGGTAAACGGGGCGGTGAAAATGATGTTGGATATTTCAAAAAAAACAGTAATACAATGACTTAACGCGATGATTGATGATTGGGCGGGAGTAGGTTGCGCGACCTCTCGGTGATGTTTGATGGCTATCGGTAGGGCAGAGTCTGAGGGTTCTCGTGAGCGGATTCGGCGCGCCGGGTTCGCAGCGAACTTTACCCAAGGTTGACGATTGACCAAGCGATTCGGCACCGCCGCGAAGCAATGACCCGACATTGCGCCAAGACCGCCAGACTTGCGCACCTCACGGCGCCTTCAGGCGCAACTGCCGCGAGGTCTGGGGCCAGCCGAAACCGGCCGAGCTCGGAAATGGTCAGGTGGTCTTACGGCTCGTTCCTCGGGTTGATGACTCCCACACTGAGGGCTTTATCGGGTGCGATGTCTCACGTTGCTACGATGAAGCACCGCCATGCAACGATCGCGGCGATGTAGCCATCCGGCGTCGGAAAGCCGGGCCCGCTTTGCTTGGCCGCCTCGGCGAGATCGGAATAGTGGCGCGCTGCGTCCGTCTCGAAGGGCAGGATCCGGTTCTCGAACGATTCCAGCAATCCGCTCAGGCTGAGGTCGCGCTTGTTCTTGCGACTGCCCGCTGCCAGATCGTTCAGCCACGCGATCACGGTCACATCGGGTGCCGGCTTCATGGCCTCAGAAACGACGTTGGTATCGAGGACGATCATTCAGTGAAGCGCAGCGGATCGGCCGGCATCGTGTCGCGTACGCTCTCGAAAACGGCCAAATCGTCATTCGTGAGTCCGATTTTGCGACCGGTCGCGGCCAGGGCCTGGCCCACACGCACGCGTCTTTCCGGCGTCACCGCAGCCGCGAGAATCTCCCGCACCTCCGCTTCCGTATTGTGGCCGCGTCGCGCCGCGCCGCCCGCACGCGCAGTGCGCGATGCATGTCATCTGGTATGTTCCTGACCGTCAGGATCGCCATGATTGAAACCTCTCGCCTGCTTTCAATGACTGCAAAGCTACTCCTCTGCTGTCATCCACGTAATCGCGTCTCCACATCGCCTTCCGCCCTGGAATTGCACCCATCCGGCACCAATCGGCGCTTGTCGCCTCGCCGCACGGCAACAGGGCGCCATGGCGAGGGGACGTCCCCGGGGGGAGAGGCGGCGGGCGACTCGGCACTGTCAAGTTGGTCGCGTGATGAGGTGATGGCATGAAGGAGTCGCAATCCCTCGACCACGGGCACCGCATCCCAGCGGGCATCATCAGCCATTGCGTGTGGCTGTAATCCCGGTTCTGCCGGAGCTACCGCGACGTCCAGGAGATGAGGGCGGAGCTGGGAGCGGTGCCTACCGCGGCGCCCCGAAGTTGCGACGGCAGAGGGCCGGCATCCTCGAGGGCTTCCAAGCACACTTCCAGCAGCATTCGCTGCTGGGTATCCATGAGTTCGGCCTCGCACGGCGGGGTCCCGAAGAAGTCCGCATCGAAGCTGGCGATGTCGTCGACGAACCCGCCACAGAGGATCGCCGACTTGCCGGCGTGTTACGGCGAGGGTGGAAATGCGCGGCCGCGTGCCAGCGCTCGGGCGGCATCTCGCCGATGCAGCCCCGACCGTCGACCAGGTTGCGCCACAGGCTGACCGGATCGTTGGCCTGCCCTGGCGAGCGGCAGCCGACGCCGACCACGGCGATCGCCAGCCCTCCTTCAACTCCACTTGATGCATCTCTAAGCGCCCTCATGTCGCGTTCACGCTGGAACAGCTGCTGGAGAGAAGCGCGCGATGGCGCGATCCCCACGGGCGCATGCTATTCATTGCGAATTTCGACGGAACTCGCAGATCTGACAGGGAAGGGTGTCAACGCGGCCTTACGCCGGGACCCGGGCCGCGGCGAACCGCAACCCGCCCCGCGATGGTGGAGGACAGGTGGACCGGAAGGGCGTCGGCCGATCCGGTTTGCCCGTGGGAATTCCTGGCGTCGGCCAACAAGCCTGCCGTCGCCCGAACCATCGAGTCCGTTCCATGCGGCTGGCTCGACCGCTATCGACTTCGGCGTGGCGCAGAGCCTCTCGCCCCGGGGCTCGTCCTTTCTTCGGGCGACGCACGCGATGCTTGGATGACCCATCGAGGTATTCGGCCTGGTCAGCACTTGAGGTCGCGGAGCAACTCGTCGGCGAGCCCTTCCTCGTCGATTGCCAGCCGTTCGGAGCACATGGCCTCGGCGAGGGCGCCGTCCCACAGGGCGTGGACCGGAGCGTCGTCCAGGGGGCGACCGGGGCGCGGTGCTTCGACGACGGCTGCGCGATAGTCTGCGGCCGAGAATCGCCACGGCCGGGCCTCGTGTTTGCGGACCATGTGGTTGCCGATGCGCAGACCGGGCCAGTCGAAATCCCCGTGGTAGTGCAAGACCGCGCCGGCCGCGCGCAGCTGTGTGAGCAGCAGGCGCTGAGCGGCGGCCGGCATGCCGTCCGTACATACCAGTGGTGCGCAGTCCGGCCCCAGCCGGTCGGCAGCGATTGCCAGCAGGTTCGGGTTCTCGCACACGAACACGCGGCGGTTCGTGACGGTCCAGGTCGGTGGCGAACGCAGCAGGCGGCGCAACGAGAAGTAGCCCGGTTCGCCAGCTTCGGTGTTGAGTTCGCCGGGGAGATTGAGTGCCAGCGCTGGCCGCGCGAGCTCGTTGACCAGCACCCCGGCCGTGGCCCACAGCTCGCGGCTGCGCTCGGCGTCGAACCCGGCGTCGGTGCCTTGGCGCAGCACCGTGATGACCAGGCTCGCGACCGGGCTGCCGGCGTCGAGCGCGTGGGCGTCACCGAGCGCGGCAACGGCCAGCTGCGCTCGCGGGATGCCGCCTGCCGGCAACTTCCCGAGCACTCGCTCGGCGTCGTCGATGAGTCGGCTGGCGGCATCCGGCCGGCTGCCGCACAGCCGCTTCAGCAGTCCGAGTCCGCTGGCGCTCTGGAGCACCGAGCGCAGGTCCGGGTGCGCGCAATCGTCCGCCAGTTGCTGCCACTGCGAGCGTAGCTGCAGGCGCTGCGCTGCGAGGTCGATGATCGCTCCGTCGAGCTGCTCGAGTGCATCGCGCAAGGAGCTTGCGAGCCCCGCCCGCGCGAGCGTGGCGTCCACCTCCGCGACGTCGATCTGCAAGGACCGCGCTGGCCGGCCGGCGCGGCCCGTGAGCGCGGCGAGCGCTGCGTGTTCGACTTCGTTCAGCGCGTCGAGGCGCAGCAGGGTGGGCGAAGCGCTTCGCTGATAGCGTTGGCGCAGCCGCTTGCGCAGCGCCGACAGGGCCTCGCCGCCCAGCAGCCGTCGTAGCCGGGGATCCGCACTCATTCGGTGGGAAAGCGTCGATCCGGGTCGTCTTCGAGCTGGCGTGCGCGCCCGTCCCAGGTCCAGCGCGAAACATGGACCGCGTCGATGCCCTCGCGCCGCTGCAGCTGACAGATCGCCACGCCGGGAAGTTCGGAATAGCAGGCCCATTCGCGTTCGCTGGTGATGACGAAATCCAGGTCGAACTCGCGGATCAGACCCATGCAGTGGGCGCGAGAGGCATCGTCGATGCCGGCGAAGGCCTCGTCGAGCAACACCAGGCGGGGCGCAAAGGCGTAGCTGGCCTGGCTGTAGAAGCTCGACACGGCGGCGAAGAGCGGTACCGTGAGGCCGAGCGCACGTTCGCCGCTCGAGGCCGGGCCCGAAAGCGGACGCCACTGCCCGTCCTGCCAGCGCTGGACGCGGAAGCGATGCCAGCGCCGGTAATCGAGCGCCTGGGCGAGCTGCTCGAGCAGGCTGCCGCCGAGCGCGTCGGCCTTCAGGCGTTCGGTGGCGATGCGCTGGTGCAGCATTTCGCCGACGACCTGCCGGTCTTCGGCCGACCACAGGTCGGTGCTGGTGTTGAGCAGGCGCCTGCGGGCGGCCTCCAGGCCCACTGGTGCGCCGTCGCCACCCTCGGGCAACGCCTGCCACAGGAGGCGGAACTTGACCCCGGTGGAGGTCGGACGCTTGGCGAGTTCCCTGTTGATCGCGTCGACCTGGCGTTCAGCCGCCAGCAGCAGACGCTGGATCTCGGCGGCAATCTCGGCCTGGAGGTGGTTCTCGAGCAGGGTCCGCTCACGCGCAGTCAACAGCTCGCGTCGCTGGGCGATCTCGGCAGCGAGCCGGGTAGTCAGCTGATCCGGGCGTTCGGGACGGTTCTGGTAGATGACGCTGACCACCATGCCGTAGTCGCTGGTGTCGGCCTGGGCCTGCTGGCCGAGCGCGGTCAGCGCGCGCCCGAGCTCGCCGTAGTCGTGCGAGATCTGGCTCTGGATCCGCGTCCAGGCCTCGTCGTCATCGGACACGTTCGCCAGGGCCTGTTCGGTGCGACGGGCCAGCGTGAGCGCGGGCTCGATCGTCCAAGGCGCCCGCAGGTCGGGCAGTTCGGCCGCGGGCAGTGCGGCACAGAGCAGGCCGGTGGCGGCAAAGCCCTGCAACTGGGTGATGGCTCGCTGGCGGGTTTCGGCGCGTTCCTGCAGGGTGTCGTCGGCGTCGAGCACCTTCTGATGGTCGCGGGCCCTGGTTTCGCCGGCCTCGCGCAGGGCGCTTTCCTCGATCTTCCTGTGGTGCTCGCCGCCGCTCACCTCAGCGCGCGTCTCGCGCAGGCGCCGTTCCAGCTCCTCGACCCGGCCACCGATCGATTCGCGCAAGGTGGTGAGCCGAACCCGGGACTCGTCGGCCCGACGGTGGCACTGGGCGAGCTGCTCGGCACGCTGGCGCGCGTCGGCTTCGGCTTCGCGGGTCCGTTCTTGCTGGCGAGCGAGCTCGGCCGCCGCCAGGCGCAGTTCCCGTACCGTCTGGAAGAGCCCGTGCTGGGCATCGCCGAAGTGAAGTAGTGCGGCGGCGACGGCTTCGAGCGCCGCGGCATCGGCGGGCAGACGCAGGTCGGCCGCGTCGGCAGCCAGCACATCGCGGCAGCCTTGCAGGGCGTCGACGGCGTTGCGCAGCTGTCGTTCGGCTTCGTCGAGTCGGCTGCGCGCAGTCTGGAACTCGCGCTCGCGGGCTGCTGCATCGGCGTGGGCGGCCCGCAGGCCGTCGTCGGACGGGGCCGTCTGCCATTCGGCGGCCGCCCGCTCCCGTCGCCGCGTTATCTCTCTCAGCGCGTCGCCGATCCGGCGTGATTGGTCGGCGATCTCGCCGAGGCGAAGAGCGATCTCGGCGATCCGCCGCTCGCGGGCGGCGGCGCGGGCCGCGTAGCCGATGTAGGCCGCCTGCGGCTTGTGCCAGCTCCCGGCGAGGGCGCCAAGGCGAAAGCGCCCGTCCGGGGCAATCCAGCCTTCGGCCTTGCCGTCATCGTGCGCCGAGCAGGCGATGCCTTCGAGCAGGCGGGTCAGCAGCGCCGCATCGACGGCCGGCGTCGTCCCGCTGGCGGAGGGGGTGAGCCAGGCCGCCAGCGAAGCGCTCTGGCGTGGCCGTTCCAGCCACTGGGTGTCGTGCACCGGCGCAGCGCCGTCGGCCCCCACCAGCCGGCCATCGGGGGTGACCCAGGCGTCGAGGAGTCCGGCCGCCTCGAGCGCGGCTTCGAGGCCGGCCCGCCGGGCCGCGTCGACGTGCTCGCGAAAATCCACCAGCTGCCACAGCGGCGCACCGGAACGCTGCCTTCGCGCGTCGGAGCCGCGAGTATGCGGCGGCGGCGGGGCGGCGTCTTCGCCCTGGGCGAGTCGCTCGCGCTCGGCGCGCAGCGCGGCCTGCTCGTCATGCAGGGCCCGCAACGCGGCGAAGTGTCCGGCGCGCTCCTGCGCGAGCTCGTCGGCGGCGCGCTGCTGGGCCGACGACAAGGCGGCACGGGCCGGGTTGTCACCTTGCAGGTCGGCGACCCAGGCTGCCAACGCGGGCAGCGGCGCAACGTTCACCTGCAGCACCTGCAGGTTCGCGAAATGCGCCTGCCAGGTGTCGACCAAGCGGCTGCCTTCGGCTTCGACTGCGGCGTCGGCCGCGCCGCGGCGCGCGGCGGCTGCTTCGGCTTCGTCCAGTCGTTCGTCACGGGCCTGTTCGCGACTCGCGTGGGCGGCCTCGGCCTGCACCACCTCGCTGACGCGGCGCTGTACCAGGGCGAGCTGTTCGCGGCGATCGTGCGTGGCCTGGCGCAGGTCCTTGCGGGCCGCGTCGAGGGGTATATCGCCGAGGGTCGCGAGTTCGGCGACTGGCAGCGCCGCCAGAGGATTGGCCGTCCACCGCTCGCCCGTACCGCTGGCGAGCGCCGCTTCGGCGGCCTCCCCACGTGCCGTCGCGAGAATCTCTTCGACCTGTGCCCGGCGCGTGCTCCGCTCCTCGAGCGCCCGCTGCTCGCGCTCTCGGCGGGCGAGCGCCACATCGTTCATGCGTGCCGCGTCGTCGAGCTCGGCCGCTCGCGATTCGGCGTCACGTTCGGCCTGGTTCAGGCGATTCGCGTCCTTCATCGCCGGGTCGGACTGCAACTGCTCGAGCCGGGTGCGGGCGGCGAACAGGGCCGCCTCGACCACTTCGAGGCGGCCTTTCGCCTCGGTCTCGGCGCTGTGCGCGGCCTGCAGGGCGCTGCGGGCCTCGTTGAGGCTGCGGCTGGCAGAGTCATAACCGCTCTGGGCGCTGCGCAGGCCGCGAGCCTGGCGCCGCGCGTTGATCGCGGCGTAACGCTGGTAGCGCTGGGTGAACTGGCCGACGGCCTTGGCCAGGGCTTCGTAGTCCTGCAGCTCGCGGCGATACGCCTCGAGCTGGTTGAGCGCATCGGCGACGTCGGTCAGCAGCTCCGCCGACAGCGGTGGAAGCGCCTCGGTCAGCGCGTCGGAGAGCTTGCCTTCGTCGGGCTTCTTGGACAGCTGCGGCTGGCGCAACTGGACCAGGTTGTCCATCAGGGCGGCATAGCGGACGGCGCCGAGCTGGAACAGGCGCTCGTCGACCGCGCGGCGGTATGCGACGGCGGTGTCGAACACCTGGCCGCAGTCGTGCAAGGCGTCTTTCAGCCGCTCGCGGGTGAGCACGTTTCGCGCCGCGCTGGTGAGCCACAGACCCTCACCGATGCGGCGCTTTTCGAGGACGAAGTACCACGCGTCGACCTGTGAGCGCGCAGCCGCCGCGGAGAGCCCGCAGCCCAGCGTCAGATAGTCGGGCTCGCCATCGTCGGCGATGCGGCCGAACTCGATCCAGGTATAGCCGATGCGGCGGTCGAGCTTGCCGAGAAGCAGGTTCCAGGCCATCTTCTTGCCGGCGTCGCCGTCGGGCTCGACGCGCGAGGGCTTGAGCTGGGCATCGAACAGGAAGGGAAGGGTCAGCGACAGCACCTTGGACTTGCCGGTGCCGTTGTTGCCACGCAGCAGCAGGTGACCGTCACGGAACCAGAACTCCTCGCTGTCGTAGTGGAACAGCTCGACGAGGCCGAGGCGCAGGGGTTGCCAGCGGGCCAGCAGAGGCTGGGGCAGTGCCGGGCGGGGGGCGACCTTCGTCAGATCGGATGGGGCGTCGAGGAGGGAATCTTGCGCGTCCATGGGGAAGGGACTCAATCGAATAGCGTGCCGGTCGCCTTGGGAGCTGCAGGCATGAGCTCGGCCTCGCCGACTGAAAAACGCGCCAGCGCCGGCAAGGCTCGGACGTCGGCGCCGTCGCGTGCGAGGAGTTGCAGCCGCTGCAGGCGGTCGAGCGCGGTCACAGCCAATTCGTGTTCCGAGCCGGCCTCACGCGCAGACTTGCGCCAGTACTTGCCGAAGCGCTGGCGTGCGCCAGCGATGAATTCGGCGACTTCGTCGGTGTTCGTGCGCTTGTTCGAGCGCGTGCTCAGGAATTCGGCAACGAGCAGGGTGACATGCGCCTCGGTGCCTTCGGCCGGCATCGCCACGTCGGTCAGCTCACCGTCCTCGTCGGCCAGCGCCAGACCCTCGGCGCGTTGTTCGGCGACCAGCCCGGTAGCGTCGCAGAGCCGGCTGGCCATCGTGCCGCGCTGATTCGTGAAGTAGGCGCGCTGGTCCTCGTCGAGGCGGTCGAGATAAATCACCGGGTCGTCGAGCAGGCGGCGCGCCAGATGGTGGCGCAGTGCCGTGCGCCGGCCCTCGTCGCTGTCCGGCACCGGCTCTGCCACCAGCGCGGCGAGCCGCGCCTCGAGCGTGGCCGGAGCTTCGTCCGCAGGCCACGTGGATGGGCCCCGCGATGCGGCCAGCATTGCGGCAAGGACCCGCCGCTGCACGTCGTAGAGCGCGTCATGGAGGCTGTCCGAGCCTTCGGCGCCGCCGCGGACGAAGCCCTCCTCGTCGCCGGCTACGCGATGCAGGACGCCGACTTCGAGCAGTGTGCGGCACACCGCGACCAGTTCCCTGCGCTCGTGTTGAGCCTGGAGCGTGAAGCCGAAGCCGAGGGCGGCCAGCGCCGGATCCGCGGCGAGGGCGAGCAGCCGGTCGCCGAGCACACGCAGAGTGATCTGCGGGTCGGCACGCTCCAGCACAGCGCAGGCCAGACACAGCAGCACGTAGCGCCGGCGCTCGTAGCCGGGCAGTCCGCGGGTGGCGTCGTTCACGTCGGCCGGGCGCTTGTACAGGCGCGCCGCATCGCGATCGACATGCAAGGGCCAGCCGGTCTCGCGGGCGAACCATTCGCGCAGGCCGTCCGCGTGGCGGCGCGTGGCGGCGAACTCCGGGTGCGCCGGCGTCATCAGCGGCGACATCAGCAGGGCGCGCAGCGCTGCGCGGAATTCCTCGCGTTGATGGAGAGCCTGCTGGTGGCCGATCGCGGTGCTGTCGGTCGTCATCCGTGCGCTTGCGTGTCGGTGATCGTGATGCGGTGGTCGCGGCCGGCAAAGACGCCGGCGTCGGTAGCGACCTCGGCTCGGGTGTGTGCTTCCAGCGGCTCGAGGCGAATGCGCAGCAGCCCGTCGCCGGTCTGGCGTTCGACCACGTCTTGTGGCGAGGATTGCGCGGTCAACGCCTCGCCGAGCAACGACAGGAACAACGCGAACGCGTGCCGATCGAGGTGGCCGATCTCCGAAAGGCACGTCGTTCGACCGGTCGCCAGGCGTGCACGCGCGGCTTCGACCTGCAGGTGTTCTTCCTTCAACTGGCGAGCGAGCAGGGCGCGCTCCTCGCTGCGCTCGCGCACCCTGGGCAGCGGGCCGCGCGGAGCAGCCTCACCGTACTCGCGCAGGCGCGGATGGATGGACAGCGGCGGCGCCTCGGCCCAAGGCGTAGTGGCCGGCAATTCAGTCCCGGCGCCCGGGTTCAGCGAAAAATGGCGGGCCGGGTTGAGCGCGAAGGCGGCACGCCCGAGGCGCTGGGCGTCGTCGTCACTTTCGCAACTCGCGAACCAGCCGGCGAGCACGCGGAAATCGGCAGAGCGATCGCTGCGCCCGCTGCGTCGTTCGTTGAGCGTCGCCACCGCCGCCAGCAACTGGGGAATTGCGGCCCGAGCCTTCGACCGCAGCACCTCGGCCTGCGGGGGTTCATGGTGGCTACTGACAAACCATCCGCGCAGCCCTTCCCAGCGCTCGCGCCATGCCCGCAGGCGCTGGGCGAGCGCGTCGGCCTGCGCCTGCTGGTCGTCGGGTGCCGCATCACGCGCCTCGCGCTGGGCGCTCGCCGACAGCAAGGGCTCGATACGCGGATGCAGCGCGGTGATGTGTTGCGCGATTCCACCGGAGCGTCCGACGAGGTCGCCTATGAATCGCTCGAGGTAGTCGATCAGGCGCCGCTTGTAGCTCAGCACCGCGGCGGCGTCGGCCTGCTGCAGCTCGATGCTGCGGGCCATGCCGGCCATGAAGGCCTGGGCGTTGTCGGCGAGGCTCTCGAATACGCGCACCAAGTCGCGCATGGTCTCGTGCACCTTTGCCGCGTCCGGTGCGGGCGCATCGGCCAGCGCGAGCAGCGTCTTGAGACGGCTGGCGATGTCTTCGAGCGCGACCGTCTGCAATTCGGCCCGCCGGCCGAGCGCGTCGGCGAAGGCAGCGAGGGCCGTCTCGACGGCTTCGCCGCCATGGGACAGGCGATAGAGGAACCGGGCGCGGTAGAAGTCGCTGATGCTGGCGACGCGCGCGGTATCCGGCTGCGCGTCGAGGTTGCCCCACTCGGCGAGCTGGGCGAGCGCGGCCTGGACCTCCTCGAGCTTCGGTACGGCATCGCCCCAGCGGCCTTCGGCGAGCACCTCGTCGGGACGCATGTGGAGCCTGAACTGGCGCTTTGCGGCGGCGAAACTCGCCATGATGCTGCGGTAGATGCCGGCCTTGTCCGCGCTGACGTGTCGGAACAGATCGGCCCACTTGTCCGTAACCGGCATGGGTTGGATTTGGGGAGTTCTCTTCGCCCGATGTTGGCAACAATGCGAGCGCTTGTCGAGTCGCTGCGTCTGCGCTGCCGGATCGAGGTCCGGGAGCTGTCGGCGATCCGATCCGATGGTGCCCCGATGGGCGGTGTGAGAAGCGGCCGGGACCCCGCCGGCCTGGCCGACGAGCGAAGCGGCGAGTGGCCGGGGCATGGCTTGTGCTACCTTCGTCGGGCGCGTCGAAGCCCACCCCATCTCCGATCTCCGCGAGCCGCTCCATGCATGACCAAACCGCCACCGCCGATCCATTCCTGATCGACTCCGACCGCCTGCAGCAACTCGCCGACGAGGCGGTCGTCGGAGACGGCCTGGATGACTTCAAGGACAAGCGCGTCACCGACGTCGGGTGCGCGGGCAACAGGCTGTTCGCCGAGGTCGAGGATGCATCGAGCGGCCAACTGCTGTCGCTGTCGATCGGCCTGAACGACGTGGATATCCCGGTGGTTGACTGTCCATGCGAGGATGCGTCGGGCCTGTGCCGCCATGCCGTAGCCGCGCTGTACGCCTACGCGGCCGGTCGCGAAGGCGAGGTGGGCCTGCGCGGCGCCGAGGAGAGCGCCATCGCCGAGCGCCGTGAACGCGGACGCACCGAGGTCAAGGTGAGCAAGCTCGACGGCGAGCCCTGGTTCGGCACCTGGCGGGCGCGGACGATCAGCAAGGCGACCCACTATCCACGCGACTACACGGTGCACGTGCGCTCGCTCACGCGTCGCGCGAACTACTGCAACTGCCCGGATTTCGCGGTCAACCAGCTCGGCACCTGCAAGCACGTCGAGGCGGTGCTGCACCGCATTGCCCAGCGCCGGGATTTCGAGCGGCTCAAGACGCGGTCCGCGCCGGTGCCGTACATCTACCTCGACTGGGAGCTCGACGACGGGCCGTGGATCCGCGTGCACCGCGGTGGCGCGGTGCCGCAGGAACTCCACCTGGAGCTCGAGCAGGCCTTCGACGCCGCCGGCCGCTTTCGCGGGCGCCTGCCGGATGACTTCTTCCGTCTCGCCGATCGGCTCGACGGGCGGGGCGACGTCCACGTCGGCGCCGACGCGGTCGCACACGCCCGTTTCCTGGCCGCCGCGGACGGCCACCGTGCCCGCGCCGCCGAGATCCGCAAGCACATCGGCGCAGCGGGCGGCCAGTTGCCCGGCGTGCAGGCGCGGCTCTATCCGTACCAGATGGAAGGCGCGGCCTTTCTGGCCGGCAACGGGCGCGCGCTGCTAGCCGACGACATGGGGCTCGGCAAGACGCTGCAGGCGATTTCGGCCGCGGTCTGGCTGCATCGTCACGCCGGCGCAGAGCGCGTGTTGATCGTCTGCCCGGCCTCGCTCAAGGGGCAATGGGCACGCGAAATCGAGCGCTTCACCGGGATCGAGGCCCAGGTCGTGCAGGGCCCCGCGCAGGCACGCCATCCGCAGTATCGGCGTGGCAGCGGCTTCACCATCGTCAATTACGAACTGGTGCTGCGCGACCTGGAAGTGATCAACGCCGTGCTCGTCCCCGATCTGCTGATCCTCGACGAGGCGCAACGCATCAAGAACTGGCGCACCAAGCTCGCCGCTGCAGTCAAGCACGTCGCTTCGCGCTACGCCTTCGTGCTCTCCGGCACTCCGCTCGAGAACCGCCTCGAAGACCTGTACAGCCTGATGCAGGTCGTCGATCAGCGTGCCCTTGGACCACTGTGGCGCTACCTGGCCGATTTCCACATCACCGACGAGCGCGGCAAGGTGCTGGGCTACCGGAACCTGTCGGAGCTGCGCCGGCGGCTGGCGCCGCTGATGCTGAGGCGCGATCGCCGGCTGGTGCGCGATCAGTTGCCCGAGCGCATCGAGCAGCGCCTGGACGTGCCGATGACGGCGGCGCAGCGCGATCTGCACGACGCCGCGCTGGCTGGCGCGAGTCGTATCGCCCAGATCGCGCGCCGCCGCCTGCTGACGCCCGGCGAGCAGAACAGGCTGATGGCGGCATTGCAGCAGGCGCGCATGGCCTGCGATGCGGTCGGGCTGGTCGACAAGGATTGGGACGGGGACGACTCGCCCAAGCTCGACGAGCTCGCGACGCTGCTCGACGAGCTGTGCCTGCAGGGCGGGCTGAAGGCGGTCGTGTTCTCGCAGTGGCAGCGCATGACCGAGCTCGCCGAACGGCGCCTGCGCGCCATCGGGCTCGGCTGCGTGCGCCTGCATGGCGGTGTGCCGAGTGCGCGGCGCGGCGAGTTGATCGACCGCTTCCGCGACGACGATTCGGTGCAGGTGTTCATCTCGACCGATGCCGGCGGCTCGGGCCTGAACCTGCAGAATGCGTCGGTGATGGTGAACCTCGACGTGCCATGGAATCCGGCCGTGCTGGAGCAGCGCATCGCGCGCGTCCATCGCCTCGGCCAGAAGACGCGCGTGCAGAGCGTGTTGATGGTCGCCGCCGACAGCTACGAGCAGCGCGTGCTGGCGCTGGTCGGCAACAAGCGCGAGCTCTTCGACAATGTCATCGATCCGGACGCGCAAGGCGACGTCGTCGGCGTGTCGCGCAAACTTCTCGAGACCCTGATCGATGATCTGGCGACGGTCCCGGCCGTGGGACGAGCCGGGGATGCGGACGAGGCCGGCGCACCTCCGCCGGAGGCCGCTGCCGCCGACGAGATGGCCGCGGACCTCGAGCTTGGCGCCGAGATCCCCGCCGAGTCGCCGGATGATGTTGGTCCGTCGATCGAGCGACAACTGCAGCGTACGCTCGAACACATTCAGGAGATATTCGGGCCGCGGATCGAACGGGTGCTCGGTTCGGGCGGCGGCGTGCTGGTCGTGCTCGACCGGGTCGACGCCGCCGCGGACGAGGCCGCGCAAGCCCTGTCCGGCGAGTTTCCAGTCGCCGTCATCGATCCGCGCACGCTCGCCAGCCTGCAGCGACTGGGCGCTGCCTCGCCGCTGGGCGAGGCCCGCATCCTGCTCGAGGCGCGCGCCGAGCCTGCCGAACCGCCTGGCGCACGCCTCGCCGCGCAGGCGCGCGAGAAGCTGCGCGCCGCGGGCCTGCTGCTCGATCAGGCCTGCGCCGGCCCGGCGATGGAACTCCTGGTCTCAGCGCTGCTCGCGGCCGCAGCCGGCCGCGCCGGTCTGGCGGTGGCGCCCGAGCCGGCCGATGCGGCCGTCTGGCTGTACGGCGAGGCCGTGCCGCGCGGCATTCTGGACGCGCAGCAGGCCGCGCTCGTGCAGCGTGCGGTCGGTCTCGCGCTGGCGCCGTCGCTGCCGGAGGCCTTGCTGCGCACCTTGTACGACGAGGCCGGGCCCTTCATCGGCTGAGCGGCTCGTGTCGCGGGCGCGGCGGGCGGGCCGCCGCCTGCGACGCGCTTGAACTGCTGCCCTGCACGCTGCAGACTGCCGTCGGTGATCAAGCCTCCGGCCCGCCTTGCGCGAGCCATCGGCGACGGGGTGAGCAATGTCCGCAAGTGCAATCCGATTCGACTTCGACAACAGCTATGCGCGCGAGCTCGAAGGCTTCTACGTGCCGTGGAAGGGTGCCGAGGTGCCCGCGCCGGCGATGCTGCGTTTCAACGCCGGTCTGGCCGCGGAGCTGGGCCTCGACGCCCGGGCCCTGGACAGCGGGGTCGGCGCCGCGGTGCTCGCCGGCGCGCTCGCCGCCGACGGCTCCGAGCCGCTGGCGATGGCCTATGCCGGTCACCAGTTCGGCGGCTTCTCGCCCCAGCTCGGTGACGGTCGGGCCTTGCTGATCGGCGAAGTGCTCGACCGCCACGGGCGGCGCCGCGACATCCACCTCAAGGGCTCCGGGCGGACCCCGTTCTCGCGCGGCGGCGATGGCAAGGCGGTGCTCGGGCCGGTGCTGCGCGAATACCTCGTCGGCGAGGCCATGCACGCCCTCGGCATCCCGACCACCCGGGCGCTGGCGGCGGTCACCACCGGCGAGCGGATCGACCGCGACGGACCGAAGCCAGGCGCGGTGCTGGCCCGGGTGGCGGCCTCCCACCTGCGGATCGGGACATTCCAGTTCTTTGCCGCGCGGGGCGAGACCGACAAGGTGCGCCAACTGGCGGATTACGCGATCGCGCGCCACTATCCCGAACTGACCGATGACGCCGAGCGCTACCTGGGGCTGCTGGAGCGGGTGTGTAACGCCCAGGCGGAGCTGATCGCGCGCTGGATGCTCGTCGGCTTCGTGCACGGCGTCATGAACACCGACAACATGACGATCTCCGGCGAGACTATCGACTACGGACCCTGCGCCTTTATCGACACCTACGATCCGGCCGCCGTGTTCAGCTCGATCGACCGCCACGGCCGCTATGCCTACGGCAATCAGCCGGCCATCGCCCAGTGGAACCTCGCCCGCCTGGCGGAGACCCTGTTGCCGCTGATCGACGACGACCAGGACGAGGCGGCGCGCCGGGCGATCGAGGTGCTGAACGGCTTTGCCGCGGTGCACCGCCAAGCCTGGCTGGCCGGCATGCGCGCCAAGCTGGGGCTGGCACGCGCGCTGCCGGAGGACGCCGAGCTCGTCGAGGACCTGCTCGCCGCGATGGCGGGGCAGAAGGTCGATTTCACACGGCTCTTCCGCGCCCTTTCGGACGTGATCCGGGGCGAAGTCGCCGGCGCGCGCGAGCTGTTCCACGATGCCGCGGCGATCGACCCGTGGCTCGCGCGCTATCGCCAGCGCGGCGCACTGGAGGATGGCGCGGCGCACCAGCGTGCGGCGGCGATGGAGCGCGTCAATCCACTCTACATTCCGCGCAATCACAAGGTCGAAGAGGCGCTCGCCGCAGCGCTCGACGGTGACATGGCACCATTCGACCGGCTCGTCGAGCGGCTCTCCCGACCGTTTGACGCGCAGTCGGGCGCGGAGGCCTACGCGTTCGGGGCACCATCGGAATTCGGCTGCTACACGACCTACTGCGGCACCTGAGGCGGTGCGAGCCGGCGAGCGCGCGGCTGGCGGGGGAATGACGGCCAGTGGATCGGTCCGGGTCGTCGTCGGCGATCGACTGGGCATTTCACACCGCAAACCTGCAGGCCTATCATCCGGGATGCCGCAGCGATAAGCGTCCGCGGCGAAGAGCGGGCGGCGTGCATGACAGACCGTCATGCGACGGCAAAGGAGTGAGATCGTGGCAACGCAGAGTCAACGGGCCGTACTCGCAGGGGGATGCTTCTGGGGCATGCAGGACCTGATCCGCAAGTTGCCCGGTGTGCTGGAGACCCGAGTCGGCTACACCGGCGGCGAGGTCCCGAATGCCACCTACCGCAATCACGGCCGCCACGCCGAGGGCATCGAGATCGTGTTCGATCCTGGTCGGATCACCTATCGTGACCTGCTGGAATTCTTCTTCCAGATCCACGACCCGACCACCCGCGATCGCCAGGGCAACGACCGGGGCAGCTCGTATCGCTCCGCGATCTACTACGTCGACGACGAGCAGAAACGGGTCGCCGAGGAGACCATCGCCGACGTCGATGCCTCCGGCCGCTGGCCGGGCAAGGTGGTGACCGAGCTGGAGCCGGTGGGCGACTTCTGGCAGGCCGAGCCGGAGCACCAGGACTACCTCGAACGCTATCCGGGCGGCTACACCTGCCATTTCCCGCGGCCGGACTGGGTGCTCGCCAAGCGCACGGCCAGCGCCCGAAGCGGTGGCGGGGGATGATCGCGAGCTCGGGGCCATTGCGCATCGACACGCACGCTGCGCCGCGGCCAGCCCGAGTCGGCTGAAGGGGGCAGGTGGACGGCGAGGCTGCATTCGGTCCTGCTGGCGATGCGGGTCGCCTTCATCGCCTACTCGCCGTGCTCGAAAGCAGTCGACCGCTCGCCGATCACCCTGCCGATGATCTTCGTCGCGGCCCGCCTGCCCCTGTCCGGGCCGATCGCGGCGGCCGGCGCGACCTTGGCATCCCATCCTCCAGGTGACACGGTTGCCGGCCGAGATCACGCTGATCCTGGTGCTGTTCTTCTCCGACGCCAGCCACGTGCGTTTCGCCCAGCTCAGGCTGGCCTGGCACATTCCGTTGGCTCTGCTGCAGATCGGGATGCCCGCGACGATCGCCCTGAGGACCCGGCGGTCGACCTTCTGAACACCGAATCGGGCATCGCGGTGGCACTGCTGACGGCGGCGGTCCTGACCCCCACCGACGCCGCCCTCGGCCAGCCGGAGGTGAGCAGCCCAAAGGTGCCGATCGGCCCGGGCGAGTCGATCATCGTCGAGAACCGGCTCAACGACGGCCCGGCGCTACCCTTCGTGGTGATCGGTGCGGACAGCCTGCAGGCCTTGTCACACGGTCGGGCGTTCTTGATCTCGTTGTCCGTCCGCATCGAGCCACCTTGTGGGTAGATTCGTGCGTACGACGTCCATCTTACCGAAACTATCCGCAAGTCTTGCTGACTGCGCCTGATTCTCCGTGTCCGGTCTTGGACTGAGAAAACGCGTTACTTATTGTTTCTAACAAATAAACAATTCATCCGTGGCAGTCAGCGGACGAGTTCTTGGTGCCCGGAGCGGGCGTCGCAAATGACTCGTAAGCATATGTATTTATGAGGGTTGTTAAATCGTCTTAATGCATCTACCCGCAATTCTACCCGCATATAAATTCGGCTCGGGAGGCCCCTTGTCTAGATGCCGCGAACACTGGAACGGCGCTTGTGTATCGAACAATTTCCATGATCAAAGTCTGGCCCTGGCCTGGGCGAGATCAATGCTCGGGTCGCGCGGCTGCTTCCCAAGATCCTGCATGTGGGGCGGTCCTCCAACGTCATTCACGATGTTAACCCACTCTTTCCGAACCCGTTCGAGCCATAGTAGGTTGCTTCCTCGCGACCGAAGCTGATGCCTCCGATGGAGACCGCCCTCATCTTCATTTCGCTCATTCATTCATATGGCCAGCTAACCCCCGTGCCGGTGCCTATCGCCGGTAGGCAAATCCGGACGGCTCAGACGGATCTGCTCCCTGATCCAGTCTTGGACCTCAGATTCCAGCCAGCCCGACAGGCGCCCGAGTTTGACCTGTCTAGGAAATGCCTCGTCACGCATTTTGTTGTAGATCGACGCGCGGCACAGGCCGACCATTTCCACCACCTGGGGCATGCGTAAGATCCGATCTGTCATTTCTTGCTCTCCTCGTTTGGCTCCTCGTCGGACGTCCTGTTCGCCGGACAGATGGCGGTTTTCGCCAGGTCCAGTCCGGATGCGCAGTCGCGCGACCGCGCGCTCGGTGTCGGCCTCCGCCGGAAACCGGAGCGTCTGGTGGTCCCTTGTGCGCCTGACCTACGGCAGCGCCGCAAGCGTCTTCGCGGTTGTTCATGCGTGTTCATGTATTGCTCCTTCTTCGTGATCGTTTGTTCGGTAGGGCCTCCACCAAGGCCCATGCTGCAATGCGGTATGGGATGTTCTGCGTGGCGGATTCTTGCCCCGCAGGCCGTCGGAAGATGGTCGGATGCAATCTGGCGCGTCGCGCCCAACGCTAGGCGTGCCGCGGGAACCAAGATTCAAGACTGGATCGCGTTGCGAGGGGCGATTGATGATTGCCGTGGTCTCGCAGGGCATCAGCTAGAGCAAGGGGTCGGCCCCAGCGGCGTCAGTGCCGCGTTGTTGTCCAACCGCGGCGAAAGAGCGCATCGCCGCATGCACGCGTAGAAGCGAGTCAAAGTCGTTGCTCTAACCCAATCAAGAAATCCAGCGGATCGAGATTCAAGGCCAGGAGGCGCTCACGCGATCGCTTCGCAAGGGTGCGTCCGCGGGACTCGAAGGGGCGCGCCGGTCGAGTGCATCAAATCGCGACGCAGGAACTGCGCGGCAACATTTCGCTGGAGGGGCTCCAGGTCGATCAGGGGTGTTTTAAGCGGGGCGCGCGGTGTTCCCGCGAGCGGTCAAAGATGTGAAACGAGCGATGGTTCCAGGTGGTCCGGGTTTCGTGCACTGTGCTTTGGAAATGGCGTCCAAGCACGCCCACGTCCGCGATGGCGGTCGATCCAGAATGACAACGCAACCTGGCATCTCCTGAAAGAGCTTCGGAGAGCCGAGTCCTTTTGCGCGTTGCTGCCTTACGGGAGCAGCAAGGAAGCGAGAGCACCCCGGCCAGGTGACCGTTCCGGTTTCAGGGCTGACCGGACAGTGCATCCATCGAATGCACTTGCAAGTATGCTAGTCACGTAGCGACGTCATTGCAATAGCTTTTGCTGAACGCGGGTAGATCGATTTGGCCTGGGTGGGCGGAACAGGGGGTGGACTCCGCGTCGCCATCAAACCAATACCTCAATGCGCATGGCGGTGGTGAACATCCGGGAAGTGAGGGTGCTTGTGGACCAGAGCGGCATGGCGATGCCTGTGCTCATGAGGCTCGATGCCGCCCCAGGGGCCCTCATGGTCATGCTGGTGGTGCGCATCGTGGACATGAGGATGGCTGTGCTCGACCGGTTCGTGCGTGTGCAGGTGGTCATGCCGCTCGGTGAGATGTAGCCACACGCCCCAGCCCATCAGCGCAGCCGCAAGCCAGAACGTAGAATTTGTCTGCTCGCCGAGTAAGAGCAGAGCCACCGCGGCGCCGACGAAGGGCGCAGTTGAGAAGTAGGCGCCGGTTCGCGCAGTGCCGAGGCCGCGCAAGGCCAGCACGAAGAGCACCAGGCTCAAGCCGTAGCCCAGCAGCCCGACCGTCATGGTTTCAATCGCCAAGCCCAACTCCGGAAGGGAGGCGCCCAGCGAAAACGCAAGGACGCTATTGACCAGGCCGGCGATCGAACCTTTGACGCCAGCGACGAACAGCGCATCCGAGGCTGACACCTTGCGAGTCAGATTGTTGTCGATGGCCCAGCACAGGCAGGCTCCAGCCACGAAAAGCGTCCCGGCCCATTCGGTGGGCCCAGTATCGCCGCGAGGCCACGCAAGAACCACCCCGCCGGCGACGATCGCGAGCATTCCAAGAACGATGCGGCGGTCAGCGTTCTCCCTGAACACCACCCACGCAATTAGCGCGGTGAGCACGGCCTCGAGGTTCAACATCAAGGAGGCGACCGAGCCGCTGGTGGAACTCAGGCCGTACATCAAGGCCACCGGGCCAATGACGCCGCCGAAGAAGATCGCGCCCAAGAGCCATGGCCATTCGGAGGAGGTGAGGCCCGCGGACCGCCAGCCTCGGTCGCGCACGACCCGTATCAACACCAGACCAACGCCGCTGCCCAGATACAGCAGACCCGCGAGCAGCAATGGTGGAAGCTCACCGACCAGCAACTTCGCGAACGGTGTGCTGGCGCCAAACAAGGCCGCCGCCAGCAGGGCATACAGGACACTACGGTGCATCTTTCGGCCCCCTCGGTGCAGCGACGGGAGTGTTGAGCGAGGCTGTCTGCTCCCGCCGCCCATAGAACGTGCGCGTTCCGCCCCACCGGGAGATCCTGGCGGGGCGGCCGTGCCCTCTACAGCACGCGCTGGATTTGGCCGTAGTCTCCCTTGGTCTTAAGCGTCACGCTGATTTCCTCGCCGGAGCGGTTGCGCCAGTACCAGCCGTGCTTGCCGTCGAACGCCGCGGTGAGCGTGCCCGCATCGCCCATCTTGTTACGGGCCTTCCCGTAGCCGTGGTAGGCGTCCGCGGGCGCGCCCGTCGGGTCACCATGCATGTCGTAATTGACTGGACCGCCCGCAGACCACTCGTACTCGACGGCGGAACCCTTGTTCATTGAGAGCTTGATTTCGGCCGCCTCGCCGTTCTTCAAGCGAATCGTCACGGTGTGCTGCTGCAAATCGGGCACCGACGCATCGCTGCCTGGCGATGCCGCAGCATCGCTTGCGTTTGTCGCCGCATGCGAGTGTGCCAGTCCGCCACCATGCGAGCGGGCCGGGCCGGCCTGCACGGGTGGACTCGAGGTAGCGGCTTCGACAAGCGGTTCCGGGGCGGCTTCCTGAGCCTTTGGCGACGCTGCCGCGCTCGCCTCGGCGGCGAGCGCGAGCTTGATTTCACCCATCTGCGTGAGTCCCAGTGCGCGACCAATGCCGGTGGGGTCGACGTTGTACTCCGCGGGCAGGATGGTGGTGACCAGCAGGCCCGCGGCAATGGCAGCCGCCAGCACGGTTGAACGCAGCAGTTTGCCCGCACTGGGCAGTTCGGCGCGGGTGGGGAGGTCAGTGTTGTACATGGTTTCTTTCTCCAGCGAATTCAGGATACGACGAGGCCGGTCAGCTGATAGCCGATCAGCATGAAACCGGCGCACATCAGGGCGACATTGGCGGTGTAGGCGTGCTTCAGGAAGGCGGCCGTGCGGCGCCAGTAGCCCATCGCGATCAGGATTGCCCCGAGGGCGAGAAGCTGGCCGATCTCGACTCCGACGTTGAAGGCGAGCAGGTTCGGCAGCAGGCCGTCCCCGGCGATTTCGAGCTCCTGGATCTTCGCCGCCAGGCCGAAGCCGTGAAACAGGCCGAAGATCAGCGTCGCCGCCTTGGTGTTCGGCTGGAAACCGAACCAGCGCTGGTAGGCGCCGAGGTTGTCGAGCGCCTTGTAGACCACCGACAAGCCGATGATCGCGTCGATCACGTAGGGATTCACTCCCACGCCGGCGTAGACACCGTAGAGCATGGTGATCGAGTGGCCGATCGCGAACAGGCTCACGTATAGCGCAATGTCCTTGAGCCGGTAGAGGAAGAAGATCACCCCGGCGAGAAACAGCAGATGGTCGTAGCCGGTGACCATGTGCTTGGCGCCAAGATAGGTAAAGGGCATCAGGTGCGTGCCCGAGATTTCCTGAATGTAGCCCTTGTCGCCGTCGGCCACGCCATGGGCGTGGGCGGTAACCATGAGCAGAAGATAGAGCAGCGCACAGGCGAGCGCATACCCCATGGGCCCGCATCGCAACAGCCAAAGTGGCTGCCGACGGGCGAGAAACGTCGAGTTCATGAGTTGGTTCCGAAAAAGTGAATCAGTGGCCCGTTGTCAGCGAGGACATCGGGCCGCAGGCGTCACAATTCTGAAACCGGTCTTGGCGGGCGTTCGAGGGAAAAATAGGGGCCGTCGCAGCGCCGCGCAGGCTCCGCGGCGAGCCAAGACTCAGCTCTCGCGATGGAGGCGCTTAACACGTAATGGGAAAGGCCCGATTTATCGTGGCTGTGATCGGCCGGATTGTGGCCATGCTGATGACCGAAATCACTATCGCCGCTCGAATCATGATGATCGTGGCCGTGGCCATGCTGCTCGGAGTGCATCTCGACGAACGGCTCTCCCCAGTTCTCGCCATCGTGCGAGGCTGACATGAGGTTCGCGAAAACCGACCAAGCGTGCGAAAGCGCGAACAACGCCACAACGAGGCGCACCAGCCAGGCGGATCCGTGAGAGAGAGTAGTCGGCGAAGTAGCCAGGGACATGCGCAAGGTTGAGCCGAATTGAGGCAAGAATGAGAGCAGCTGCTCGAGGCCGAATTCTACACGACGGCCATCTACCCGAGTTGCCGCGATCCATGTGCTCGTTCTCTTGCGGCATGTTCTTGGGTGGCATGGGCGAGAACATCCTTTACTTTCCGCCCGGCTCGGGCGTCGCTGTGGCTGCTCGCGCCACAGGTGTATCGTCTGCCCATAGCGACTGGCTCGGGCGGGCCGTGACGCTATTGCACTGGAGGTCGGTCATGGCAAGTCCTAATGCGGGCCCCAAGATGATTCGCTCCTTCAATCTCAGCCGCTGGTTCGCGGTTGTTGGCCTGGCTTCGATCGCGACCATTTCAGGGCTGTCCGGATGGGCCATGTCGCGCCTCGTCACCAACGAAATGTTGAAGCAGGAAGGTGCGCTGACTCAGCAGTTTGTGCAGACGCTGGTTCTCACCGAGCGTTCGCTGCAGACCTACTTTGCTAGTGGCGAAACCCCGGATGCGCGCGAGCTGGAACTCGCGCTGGCGCATATATCGCGCATGACCGACATGTTGCGGGCCAACGTCTACAACCGCGACCGGCGTGTCATCTGGTCAAGCGACCAGGCATTGATTGGCGAACGGTTCGGTCCCAACGACCAGCTGGAGGAAGCACTTTCCGGCAATCTGGTAGTGCATTCAGATGCCTATGAAGAACACGGATCGCAAAAGGCCGAGCATCGCGATCTGCAAAAGCGCGCCGACCTCTTCGTCGAGATCTACGTGCCGGTGCGCGACGCCAGTTTGCAACAGGTTATCGGCGTGATCGAGTTCTACCGCAATCCACAAACGCTGTTTCACGCGCTGGTGCACCTGAAAACCTACATTGCCTTTGGCGCGGCTCTTGCCGGGGGGTTTCTGTATCTCGCCCTGGCTGGTCTGGTGGCGCGCGCGGGACGAGTGATACGTGCCCAAGAGCGCCGCCTGATAGACAGCGAAACGCTTGCTGCTATTGGCGAGATGAGTTCAGCCGTGGCGCACGGCATTCGCAATCCGCTGGCCTCGATCCGCAGTTCTGCCGAATTGATCCAGGTTGCCGAACTTGATATCGCCAAGGACGCCGCCGGAGATATCGTCGCCGAGTCCGACCGCCTCGAAGCCTGGGTTAACGAATTGTTATCCTTCTCGCGCCCACTCGATTCACCCCCGGAGCGGGTACACATTCAACCCCTCGTCACCCGTTGTCTGCATGAGTTCTCGCGCGAGATGGCGCGCCGCCGCATCACTCACACCACCGAACTGGCGGACGCGATACCAGCCGTACGCGCCAATGCACTGATGCTCGGTCAGGTCTTGCATAGCCTGGTTGCCAATGCGCTGGAGGCGATGAACGAGGGCGGTACGCTGTCGGTACACAGTCGCCCAATAGGAGATGGCCGCGAAGTGATGCTCGCAGTTGGAGACAGCGGCCCAGGGATGAGTGCCGAGCAGCTCGCGCAGGTCGGCAAGCCTTTTTACACAACCAAGCGCCGTGGCCTTGGTGTCGGGCTGTCTCAAGTGCGCCGCATCGTGGAGCGCTACGGAGGCCGCATTGAGATCGAAAGTGCTCCGGGCGAGGGCACAAGTGTCCGATTGTTCATCCCGGCGGCCTAGCTCGTGCTCGAGGTCTTTTCGCACCGTCGGCGGCTGTACATCCGGGTATGGTTTGTCTGCTCGCTCAACATTCCATGCGCTCAAACATAGAGTCTCCGGCGAACCGGCGGCCATTCATGCACGTGCCAATTCCTCGTTTGACATCGAAATTACAAGTCAGGTAGCCTCGGCGCCGTCATGAGACCCTGTCACAACATTCTTCACCGGATTCTGATCCTCTGGTTCGTGGTTTCTATCCTCGGCCTTGGGGTGCAATACGGTAGCGTGTTGTTCGATCCAGGCACTCCGAACGGCGCCCACTCCCAGTTGGACGGCACGGGAGGTGATCTAAGCGCTGATTCCGACGCTGCGGATGACCATTGCGCTCACGGCGCTCTGCATTTGCTCGCCATGCCCTCCGAGGCTGCGACTCGATCCTTTGCTGACAGCCCTTGCGCGTTTGCGCTGTCGTCGCCCCAGCCGTTTACCTCACGGCCTTCCGCCTCCTTGTTCCGCCCGCCCATCCTGGGCTGATTTTCCTTCGTCGCAACATCCGCGAACCGCGCCTCGCGTCCCCGTGAGCAGGCCGGAGAGCCGATTTCGTCAATCGAAAATTCGGAACTTAGACCATGCCGTTATCTTGCCCATGGCGGGCAGGCGCAGTCGCCTGCCTGTCACTGTTACTGGCTTGCGTGCCGCCCGCGCTCGCCACGCCGCAACCCCGCAACAATTCGCTCGTCGGCGAGTCGCCGACGTCTCTTGCTGGCCTCGTCAAGCGAGTCCTCGACACGAGTCCCGAATTGCTGGCTGCGCAGGCGTCCGCAAATGCTGCCCGAGCACGACTCGAAGGTGCTTCCAGACCACTAAACAACCCCGAACTGTCGGCTGAGGTCGAGCGAACTGATGTCAGCGCCTACGCAGTTGGTGTGAGCCAGACCATCGACTGGCACGACAAGAGAGAATCACAGGCACAGATCGCTCAAGCTGAACTTGCCTCGGCGGAAGCAGAGCTCGAGTTGAAGCGCCTCGACATGGCGGCGGGTCTGGTCGCGAATGTCGGCCGACTCGCAGCCGTGCACGAGACCCTTTCGCTCGCAAAACGTCGTGTCGACATGCTTAGCAGTGTCGTCGAACTTGCGGAGAAGCGACTCGCCGCCGGCGATATCTCGCCGCCTGAACTGGAACTTGCGCGCCTGACGCAAAGCGAAGCGGCGCTCCAATACGCAGGCCTGCGCTCTGATCTCATCCAGCAACGGAGCGAATTCAGTGCGCTCGCCGGCGATGATCTCGACTACCAGGTCAAGTTTCCGAAGCGCTTGCCGAGCAACCTTTCCTCGCCATCAGATATTGCGTCCCAAGCACGCGAACACCCCCAGGTAAGGCTCGCCGAGTTGGCCGCTCAGTTGGCCCGTGCGCGGATGCGGGCAACGGACCGCGATCGATTGACGGACCCGACAGTGGGCGTTGCACTTGGGCGCGATGGTGGTGAGAACCGAGTGTCAGTCTCGATCTCAATCCCGCTTCAATTACGCAACAACTTTCAGGGCAGCGTCGATGCAGCCAGTGCCGAGGCGTTGGCAGCAGAGCAAAGAGTATTGCGCGAGCAACGCGCGCAACTGGCCCGGGTGACCGCCGCGAGGGAGCGGTTCAACCTCACAGCGAGGGTCTGGTCACAATGGGCCGGTGCGACCCGCACTAGCCTGAAGGATCACGTCAGCGCGCTGCAAGACCAGTGGGAAGCGGGTGAGGTAAACACCGCGGACTACCTGCTGCAGTTACGGCAGTCCCTGGATACCGAGATATCCGGCGTGGAACTCCACGCAAGCCTGTGGGATGCCTGGAGCGACTGGCTGCATGCCACCGGAACCCTACTCCAGTGGCTAAACGAAACCGAACGGTAACAACACATGAACAAAGAAAACTGGACCGCATGCATAGTTTGCATCGCGCTGCTGACGGGCGCGCCATTGCACGCCGCGCAGCAAGATGCGCACGACTCACACGACGAGACGTCACACCAAGCCCACCCCGGGGAGCAGGGCTCGATCCACGAGAATGAAAAGCCGGACGCGCACGGAGATAAGCACGACGACGCGCACGACGACGAGCACGACGACGCGCACGGCAGCGCTAAGGCGACGAGCGACGAGCACGAAGAGGAAGGCGCGATCGAGCTGAGCGATGCACAGCAGCGCGCGGCTGGAATCGTAGTGGAGCGCATCGAGCTCAAAGCAATTCCCCAAGTGATCGAAGCGCCGGGCGAAGTCCGGCTAAATACCTATGCGTCGAGCCGGGTGTCGCCGCGGATCGAGGCGCAGGTGGTGAGCCGCCATGCCCGCCGCGGGGATCTCGTCGGTAAAGGAAAGCCGCTGGCCACGCTGTCGAGCGTTTCGGTAGCGGCGGCACAGAGCGAATTGCTTGTCGCCGCTGCCGAATGGCGGCGTGTCAGCAAGCTTGGCAAGAAGATCGTTGCCGAGCGCCGCTTCGTCGAAACAGAGGTTGCATTGCAGCAAGCTCGCGCAAGACTGCTGGCGTTTGGATTGACGGAGGCGCAGGTCGACGGATTGGCCAGCAGTTCTGACGTGGGAAAAGCCGTAGGACGCTTCACCTTGCTGTCGCCGCAGGAGGGCCGGGTTATCAAGGACGACTTTGTCTTAGGCCAGATGGTTGCGCCGGGCGATTTGCTATTCGAGATCACGGACGACTCCACCCTCTGGGTGGAAGCACGCGTTAACCCGAAGTCCGTGCGCAATTTCACAACCGGCGCAAATGCCAGGGTCCGTGCCGGCGACGTCTGGCTCGATGCAAAAGTCGTTCAGATCGATCCAGTGATCGACGAAACCACCCGCACGGTCAGTGTCCGCCTTGAGCTTCCACGGCCCGAATCCGGCGTCCGCCCAGGACAGTTCGTTACGGTCACGATTCTGACCGGCGATTCGGGCGAGCAAGCGCTGGCGCTGCCTCTCGACTCGGTGCTGCGCAGTGCCGACGGTGATTGGCAAGTGTTCGTGGAAGAAGCGCCCGGAAAGTTCGAGGGGCGTGAGGTCACGCTGGTACGCCAACACGCCGGCCTGGCGATCATCGAGGGCGTCGAGCCCGGTGTGCGCGTGGTCACTCGCGGTGCCTTCTTCGTGCAATCGGAATTGGCCAAGTCCGGTTTCGCCGTGCACAACCACTAGGAGGCGGCCATGCTCAATCGCATCATCGACTGGTCGGTGGCCAATCGACTACTAATTGTGCTCGGCCTCTTCGCCGCGCTCAGCGCTGCGGCGATCCTGATTCCGAATCTCAACCTGGACGCGTTCCCGGATGTCACTAATGTCCAGGTACAAGTCAATACCGAGGCGCGCGGTCTGGCCGCGGAAGAGGTGGAGCAGTTGATCACCTACCCGATCGAGGCAGTGATGTACTCCCTGCCCGACGTCGAGGAAGTCCGCTCGATCTCGAAGACCGGACTATCGGTGATAACCGTCGTGTTCAAGGAAGGGACGGACATCTACTTTGCCCGTCAATTGGTTTTCGAGCGCCTGCAGGATGCTCGAGAGCAGATTCCGGCCGGGGTTGGTACGCCAGAGATGGGGCCCAACACATCCGGACTTGGGCAAGTCTATCAATACATCCTGCGTTCGACCGACCCGCTGAAATTCGATGCGATGGCGCTGCGAAGTCTCAACGACTGGGTGGTCAAACTGCTTCTGCTGCCGGTGGACGGCATCACCGACGTGCTCTCCTATGGAGGAGAAGTGCGCCAGTTCCAGGTCCAGGTGGACCCATCTCGCCAGCTCTCTCATGGAATCACGATCGAACAGGTCGCGGAGGCCATCGAGGACAACAATCGAAACGCTGGCGGCTGGTACCTTGATCGCGGCGCCGAGCAGTTGGTAATTCGAGGCGTTGGCTGGGTCCGGGGCGGCACTGACGGATTGAAAGACATTCGTAATATTCCGCTGAAGGTAGAGGACGGCGCGCCGGTGCGCATCGGCGACATCGCCGAGGTCACGTTCGGCGGTGAGATTCGACAGGGCGCAGTCACGATGACGCGACGTGACGCCGAAGGGCATCCCGAAGTGCTCGGTGAGGTGGTTGCGGGGATCGTACTCAAGCGCCTGGGTGCCAATACGAAGGCAACGATCGATGCAGTGAAGGACCGCATCCCGGCGATCCAGCAGGCGCTACCAGACGGAGTCACCATAGAGCCTTTCTACGATCAAGCAGACCTTGTCGAACAGGCCGTCGATACGGTCAGCCGCGCTTTGGGCGAAGCCTTTGTGTTGATCGTGGTCGTGCTGCTGCTCTTCCTCCTGAACATTCGCGCTACCTTGCTCGTGCTGATCTCGGTTCCGCTCTCAGTCGGCCTCGCCTTGACCGCGATGAGTTACTGGGGACTTTCGGCCAACCTGATGTCTCTCGGCGGGCTTGCGATCGCGATTGGGATGATGGTCGATGGCTCGGTGGTCATGATGGAGAACATCTTCAAGCACCTCTCCCATCCGGATCAGGAGCATGAACAATCCATCAAAAATACGGTCGCTCCGGGTGATGACGATCCGTTCGACGCCGAGCATGATCGGGCAGGCGGGATTTCCCTGCGAATCCAGGAAGCAGCGCGCGAAGTCGGGCGCCCCGTATTCTATGCGGTGATCATTATCGTGGTGGTCTTCGCCCCGCTGTTCGCGCTGGAGGGAGTCGAAGGCAAGCTATTTCAGCCAATGGCGATCTCCATCGTGCTGGCGATGCTGACCTCGCTGGTTGTTGCGCTGGTCGTCATGCCGGCGCTCGCCTCGTATGCTTTTACAAAGCCGCTGAAGCACAGGGACAGTCCGGTGTTCGTGCCGCTGGAATGGATCTATCGACGAAGCTTGCGCCTAGCGCTAGCCGCCAAGTGGCTTGTTGTCGCGATTGCGCTAGCGATGTTCGCGGGAGCAATTGCGCTGGTTCCCCAGTTGGGTACGGAATTCGTGCCCGAGTTGGAAGAGGGCACCATCAATCTTCGCGTTACGCTCGCGCCCTCGGCCAGTCTGGACACCGCGCTCGGCGTCGCCGCCAAGCTCGAGGAGCGACTGATGGCGTTTCCCGAGGTCACCTACGCGTCAAGTCGCGTAGGGCGCGCCGAGATCGGAGGTGACCCCGAGCCCGTTTCCAACGTCGAGATATACATCGGCCTGAAGACGGTGGACGAGTGGGTCACGGCCCGCGATCGGACCGGCCTGCAAGAGCGTTTCGAACAAGCTCTCTCGATTCATCCCGGATTGCTATTCAACTTCTCGCAACCGATCGCTACCCGCGTAGATGAATTGCTTTCCGGTGTTAAAGCGGAACTGGCGATCAAGCTTTTTGGCCCGGATCTCGCAGTGCTCGCTGAGAAGGGAAAGGCGATTGAGGCGCTCACGCGTAAGGTCGATGGCACGCGGGATGTGGAGATGGAGCAAATCGCCGGGGAAGCACAGCTGACCGTGCGACCACTGCGCGACGAGTTGGCTCGCTACGGTATCCCGGTGTCCCAGGTCATGCGACTCGTCTCCGACGGGATTGGCGGGGTCGAAGCTGGGCAAGTGATCCAGGGAAATGAGCGTTATGACATTGTGGTACGCCTTGCAAAGAACTACCGCGATGACGTCGAGCGCATCAGGCAACTCGTGCTGCTTGCGACCAAC
>JAGRFY010000106.1:0-273 GCA_020445765.1 Rhodocyclaceae bacterium
GCTGCCAGCCCGCCGCGGCGGCCGATGCCGACCGCATCGCGCCGCAATTCACGTCGCGCCGCTACGGCACGCCGGCCTATGGCCAGCTCAGTAGCGCCACCGCGGACGAGATCCTGCGCGGTGCCGACGACGACGGCGAGATGGGTGGCTACCACCTGCTCCACGCCGCAGCGCGCGAAGCCAATCTGAGGATCCGGCTGGCCGAATACCTGCGGGTCGGCCTGGCGGCCGGCATCTTCCACGAATCATGAACGAAACCTGAGGGGGAGCCCG
>JAGRFY010000106.1:400-16965 GCA_020445765.1 Rhodocyclaceae bacterium
CCCGCCGCATCCAGGCCGGCGCCCTGGACGGCTTCGGCGGCAATGCCGTGCCGCGGGTCACGCCGGACGGCTTTCGCATCGAGGCGGCCGGCGGCGGCCTGACGATCGGCCCGGGCCGTATCTACGTGGACGGCCTGCTCGCCGAGAACCACGGCGGCACGCCCGATGCCTGGGATGTGCGGCTGGCAAACCTGGCCGGCACCACGCCGCTCGACTACGCCGCACAACCCTACTATCCGGATCCACAGCCGTTGCCGGCGGGTGGCCCGCACCTGGTTTATGTCGACGTCTGGCAGCGCGACGTGACCGCAATCGAGGATCCGCAGGCCCTGCTCGAGCCGGCCCTCGGCGTCGACACCACCGGCCGCCGCCAGACCGTGTGGCAGGTGCGGGTGCTGGCCGACGTCGGTGCCATCGATTGTTCGACGCCGGACGACGAGATTCCGAACTGGCTGCGCACGATCGCGCCGTCGGCCGGGCGACTGTCCACCGACACCGGCGTGCCGGACTTCGAACCCGACCCTTGCCAACTGCCGCCGGCGGCCGGCTATCGAGGCCTCGAGAACCAGCTCTACCGGGTCGAGGTCCATACCGGCGGGCCCGTCGGCACCGCCACCTTCAAGTGGTCGCGCGACAACGCGACGGTGGCATCGAGGGTCAGCCACATCGACGCCGCCGGCACCCGCATCACGGTCGAGTCGGTCGGCCGCGACGACGTGCTCGCCTTCCACGACGGCGACTGGATCGAGATCACCGACGACTGGCGCGAGTTCGCCGGCCTGCCGGGCGAGCTGCGGCGCATCCGGCCGGCCGGCGGCGTGGACCGCAACGCCCGCACGCTGGCCTTCGACGACGCGTTGCCCGGTGCCGACTTCCCGACCGACGCCCAGCAGGCGACCGACCCGGCGCGCAACACCCGCGTGCGCCGCTGGGACCAGGCCGGCCCGATCCGCGACGAGGACGGCACCGAGATCGGCAATGTCGACACCGGCGGCACCGGCGAGATCGGCATCCCGCCGGCTGGCACGCGGCTGTTCCTCGAGCACGGCATCCTCGTCGAGTTCGATCTCGCCAGCGCCGGCGGCGAGTTCCACAGCGGTGATTACTGGGTGTTCGCGGCGCGCAGCGCCACCGCCGACATCGAACGGCTCGCGCTGGCGCCACCGCTCGGCGTTCACCACCACTACGCGCGGCTGGCGATCGTCGATTTTCCCGACGACGAGACCGACTGCCGCCGACTGTGGCCACCAGAGGCCCAGGGCGCCGGATGCGCCTGCACGGTATGCGTCGACGCCGACGCCCACAACGCCGGCAGCGCAACGATCCAGCACGCAATCGACGCGATCAAGGACATCGGCGGCACGATCTGCCTCGGGGTCGGCAGCTTCCGCCTCGACCGGCCGCTGACCATCCAGGGCGCGCGCTCGCTGACCCTGCGCGGCCAGGGCCGGGCCAGCGTGCTCGAAGCGCGCCAGGGCGCGGCGATCGTCATCGACGGCGGCAGCGGCGTCGCGCTGGAACGCTTCAGCGCCGTCGGCATCGTCGCCGAAGCCACCGCCATCGCGGTGATCGACGTGGCCGACGTGACCGACCTGCGGATCGCGCGGGTCGATGTCGTCGGCGGACCGCCCGGCAACGCCGTCGTCACCGCGATCGGATTGTCGGGCGTGCTGTTGCGGGCCGAGATCACCGAGTGCGGCCTCGCCGCCGATCGCGGCGTTGCGCTGCAGGCCGACAAGGCGCACAACTGGCTCTTGAGCGCCGAGTTACGGATTGCCCGCAACATCGTTCTCGGCCTGCGCAATGGGGTCGACCTGGGCGGCAACTGCCTGCACTACGGCAACACCCGCATTTCCGACAACCTGATCCTGGCCGGCGATGGCGCCGCCGTGGTGGCGACCGGTGCCACCCTGCCGGCGACCGCCGTCGCGATCGCCGACAACACCATCCACTGCCGCGGCGACGGCATCCACTGCGGTATCGACCGCGCCACGATCTCGGGCAACCGCATCGCCGGCCTGGTCGGCAATGGCGCCGACGCCATCGTCCTCACCGATGGCCTGCTGCCGGAAGGCGAAGGCAAGGTCGACATCTGCGACAACGCCCTTGGCCCGATGCAAGGCAATGCCATCCGCATCGCGCGGGCGCTGGACTTCGCCACGGTGCGCGACAACCGGATCGAGGCGATCGGCCTGGCGGCGCTGGCGATGGAGAAGAACGCCGCGGCCAATGCGCTGCAGGTACGCGCCAACCATTGCCGGCAGCTCGGCCAGGCGCTGGCCAACAGCGAAGCCGCCTACGCCGCGCTGCAACTGGTGCGCGTCGAGCGCGGCGAAGTCTGCGGCAACCACATCGTCGAGGTCGCCCGTAGTGCCGTCGCGACACCGGCGATCGCGGCCTTGCGCGGCGTCGCGCTCGGCAAGCTGATGATCGACGGCAACACCTTCGACGACGTCGGCCCTGATCGCAGCAGCGGCGAGACCGCCGCCATCCGCCTGCCGACGCCATTCGACCAGGTGCAGGTGGACGACAACCGCATCGAACGCATCCGGGCGGCCACCCAGACCCTGTCGCTGGCGATCTGGCGGGCGATCGACATCGGCCCGGAACCGCGGCGCTTCGTCGCCGGCCTCGCGCCGGTGGCCCTCGTCGCCGCCGGCGAACTGGCCTTCGTGCTGACCGAGACGCTGGCGATCGGCCTGCCGGCGCGCCGCGCCGCCGCCAGCCTGCGCGGCAACCAGTTGCGTGCCCTGCTGTCCGATGTCGAACTGGTGCGGAGCGCCGGCACCGACCACTGCCTGTTCGCCGACAACCACTGCGAGGCCGAGGGCGAGGCCGGGCGAGACCCGCGCATCGCCGATCTCGCCTCGCGCACGGTGACCGCCAGCGGCAACCGGATGATCGCCGCCGGCGACCGCCGGACCCTGGTGCTGCGGCCGGGGCAGAAGCTGGCGATCGTCACCGCCAACACCAGCACCGGCGGCATCGACGTCCAGGGCGGCTCGCCGCTGCCCAACGACATCCTGTTCTCGAACCTGATCGGCAGCTGACGGAGGCGCACCATGGCCACATTCCAATACCAGGGCGAGCGCGACGTCGGTGAGATCGCCGACCGGGTATACGGCCGCTTGACCACGCGCCAGCGCGACCAGGCGATCGCCGCCCTGCTCAAGGCCAACGCCGAACTGCGCGACCTGCGGCGGCTGCGCCCCGGCACCGAGCTGGAGGCCCCCGCCCTGCCCGGCCTCGGCGATCGCCCGTCGCCGATCGAACCACCGGTCCGACCGGACCCGGTCGTTCGCCCCGATCCGATCGACCGACCCGAACCGGCCGACCAGCCGCAGGCGGCCCGCCCCACCGCCGACGACATCGATGCCGGGCTCGCCGGCGAACTGATCGATGCGCTCGGCGCCTTGCAGAAGACGAGCGAAGCCCGATTCGACAATGAGCTGCGGCGCCTGAAGGAGCAGCAGGCGACGCTCGGCAGCGCCGAGCTGGCGCGGCTGGTGGCAGCCGACCCGGCCCTGGGGCAACTCGCCGAGCGGGCGGCGAAGGATACGGAACAGCGCGCGGCTTCGGTGGACAAGCGGCGGCAGACGCTGACCGACATCATCCGGCAGGCCGCGGTGGTGCTGGAGAAGGGGCGAGAGGGGTGAACGGTGGCGACCTGATCACGACGATCCGGCAATTGTGTGCAGCCGGGCGAATCCGATCCGGACTCGTTCGCTACCGGCAATAGACGATGTCGAAGCACGTGCAAGCGCGGCGGGCCGTGATCCGGGATTCCAAACGCTCGATCTGACTTAGTATGACGGCATGTCAGGCGGAAGATTCGATGTGATGTTCTCGACTGCCCGGATCGATCCGAACTAAAGCCCGCAGCCTGCGGCCGCCGTCGATCGACACGGACATCGGCGCCCGCCTTGCGACAACCCGACGGCGTCGACACGCCAAGGAGCACCGTATGGGACCTATCCAGGGCGCCAAGACCCCGGCGAAGGGCGGTGGCTACAACGCGAAGGCACCGACCGAGAAGAACAACATGGTCAATGTCTGGGTGGGGCCTGATACCGGCGCAGAGGTCGGCAAGTATTTCTGCCACGGCCATACCCTCAGAACCTACCTGCTCTACAAGTATTCCGTGTTCTCCGGCAAGGACATCGACACGGTATTGCAGGACGAGTACATCAAGTGTGCGAAGCATGACATGCGAGTCGAAGACGTGCTCGCCTGGACCGGCCCACCCCGAACCGGCGAATGGTTTTCGCCGTCGTCATCGGCGACCGTCGAGTCCGGTGCATATCTCTTTGTCACCTGCCATACGGCACGGGTCGTCAGCCCGCAGTTCGACAAGGGCGAGGTGGACCCGAAGATGACCCAGGTGACGACGAAGAACGGCAAGGGGAACGCCGTCGCGGTCAAGACGCTCGAGGAGGTGTGCAGCGTCTATGGCGGCGCCTATGAGATCTTCCGTTGGCGAAAGAAGATCGATTGATCACGCCACGGAACCTGGACACCAGACGACGACAAGCAGACGTCAGCGCCGAAGACTCCGGTCAGGCAGGTCCGTTCCACCAGTGTGCCGCCCAGACGCGGCGGTTAGACGTCGAAACTGGGCACCGCAGGACTCCGAAACGACGTGCGAGATGGGGCGGAGGGCACGCGACGGACGGCCAACATGTTCGCACCATGCCCGCGCTGCCTCCTGCAGCCCGGATTTGCCCGGTTCTGGCAGGAGTCAACGTTCGGCAGCCGTCGAGCATGCAGCCGGCTGCCGGCAAATTCACGCGATGCCGCAGCAGCTATCCGGCGGCCGACGCTCGTTACGACATGCGGTCGTCGGCGTTCAGCCCTGATCGTCTCGCTTCTCATCGGGCTTACGTTCCCGCGGGCTCCTGCCCACCGAGCGTAGCGAGGCGACGGTTTTCAGCATTTCGAACCAGAACGGTGCACCGAGCGACAGCGCAGCGGCCGACAGCAGCAGGCCGAAGATCTTGGTCACCCACTCAGCGGCGCCGTGCGGCCCGGTGGTGCCCGACCAGCCGAATTCGAGGCCGCTGCTGGCCAGCTCGTCGATGCGCGCCTTGACCCGCTCGTCGAACAGCCGTCGCTCGCGGGCCAGTACCTCGCCGGCCGCATCGGCCGCCTGATCCGCCGCCTCGGCGTCCTTTTCCAACTGCGAGGGGACGCAGGCTGCGCCGTCGTCCGGCTTCGGCGTGCCAGACCCGCCGCGCTCGCATGCGTCGCTCGCGGCGACCGCCTCGTGTCGGGCCCGTTCGGCCTGCTCGAACTTCAATCTTGCGTCGTCCAACGCCTTGGAGTCGATGAAACTGCCGGCGTCGTCCGCGTCGGCCACTTCGAGCGCCTGGGTGACGACCGCCTCGCGCAGGGAGGCATCCTGGTACAGGCGGGTGGCGATGTCGATGGTGTCCACGTTCATCGCAAAGGCGACGAATGCGGAGATGCCGACGATGACGTACTGCGTCTTCTGCCGATACCAGGACGACATCTGCTTTTCGAGGCCCTTGAACCATTCCTCGAGCAGGGTCCGGAACACCGTCATGTCGTTGCCGGCCCGCGCGCACAGGTCCTCGAGCACCTTGCGATACGGCGACGTCGCCGGCAGCCCGGAGAGCATCATGCGGATGTTGGCCACCGAAACGAATCCGGCCTGCCTGCCCTCGTTGGCCGCGTCGAGGGCGCCCTGCAGCAACTGCCAGGCGGAAAGGTAGCTGACACGGAAGGTGTTGCCGACACCGGGCGCGTCGAGATAGGCGATGAAGGGTGAGGCAAGGACATCGTCGACGGTGATCCGCTTCGGTGCCGCCTTGCCGTCTTCGGCGGCTGCGAGCCCCGCCGCATCCTGGACGGCCCGGCGCCGCCGGCTCAGCGCCGAACGCAGCCGCTGCCACGCCTGCTTCAAGGGCAGCAGCCAGTCGAACAGCGGCTCGCCCTCGGCGGCGTCGGCGCGCGGGGTCGAGCGTTCGTCCGGCGGGGTCAGGAGGTTGGCAATGGCCCGTCGCAGCCAGCGCGCCCGGCTGCTCCAGGCCGCGGCAATGAACTCGTTGATCGCGGTCACGGCCAGCGCGAAGACCAGATAGACGAAGGTCAGTCCGAGGAATACATCCAGCGAAGCAAGGAAATCCATGATGTCGCCTTCGAGATGAAGATGAGCGCGTCGATGTTCGAATTGTGCGCCGATCCACTCGCCGCCAGAAGGGCAAATGGCGCCCGATGGCGGCGCGGCGATGGCGGTCGCGAAATGCAGAGCACGACCCGCGTGGCCACGGATATCGCGCGACTCGCCCATATGCGCGCGGCGAAGCGGCGTCCAGGGTGCCGACGACCCGGCAAGTGGGATACGATCTGTGCATTGCGGGCCGGACGGCGCGGGTGTCGCCGCGAACGGCGCCCCTGGAGGCGAACATGACGCGTATCTACGCTTCGGCGCTGTTCTGTTCGGCCCGGGTTCGGATCGATGCAAGCCGGCTCAGGGAATCGATCGGCGACAGCTCCGATCCGGCCTGGCGAGCCCACGTCGAGCGAGCCTACGGCTGTGCGCTGGCGTTCTCGTTCAACGACTTCTACCGGCGGCCGGTTCGGCTCACCCATGTGCTGTCATCGGCCTTCGCCGTCGAAGGCCCGATCGGCACGGTCTGGAGCGACTGGGTGTTGCTCGACGACCGGCGCCTGGGTACGCAGTCATTGCACGTCAATTTTTGCTTCCCGGACCTGCGACCCGAGTTCGGCGATCGCCATTGCCCGTCGGTCGAGGCGCTCGCCGACTTCCTGAAGGACATCTATCAACTGAGCGAATCCGAGCAGCACCTGCCCGGTGGCCTCGCCCCGCTGTCGCGGCTGTTGAGCGCCGTTGCCGGTGGTCGTCGCAATGCCTTGGGCATCTCGCGCTACATCTATACCTCGGTGGTCAGCGACGACGCGCAGCTGCTGACCGCCCCCAACGACGACGTGTGCGTCAATCTCTATCGTTTGCTGTACCAGCACGCACGCGGCGTGGACGATGCGGTCGCACGACAGATGCTGCCCAAGCCATGGGGCTCGGCTGCCTTCTTCCGGCTCTATTCACAGCCGGGCGGCATCGTATCGGTGGCCACGCCCTATCCCGCCGAAAACTACCGGGCCCATGACGGATGGTTCAATCCGCGGCCACCGGCAAGCGGGCGGGCGCCGTTCGATGCACCTACCGGCGGGGGCGCGCCACCGGCCTATCCGAGCTACGATCTGCTGCCCGAATACCCGCCGCTGCGCTATCTGGCGCTGCCGGTGCTGCAATACGGCGCCGCCTACGAAGAGACTTTGCGCGAAGTGCATGAGGCCGCTTTCAGCAGGCCGCTGGAACGGCCGCTGCGCCTGCCATGGCAGGCGAATCCCGGCGAACGGCACCTGCTCGCCGCCAATCTCGAGGGCATCCGCCTGCCGATCCTGCGCGGCCTGCTCGAGCAGACCATCGAACTGCAACTGCAGGCGCGCACGACGCAGGCCTCGATGGAGATGCTGCGCCTGCGCGAGACCACGCGGAACATCGTGCTGGCCCTCGCCGGACTGCTGCTCGCGCTGGCCTTTATCGAACCGGACAAATTCGTGCTGCGCCCGTACCTTCCGGGGGGCGGGTCGGGCGGCGCGACGCCCGCTCAGGTAGCGCCGACCCAGCCGGCGCCGATCCAGCCGGGTACGAAGCCGCCGTGAAGCCACACTGCCTGATCGTGACCTCCGAATACCCGCCGTACACGGTCGGTGGCATCGGCCGCTACGTCGCCGAACTGGCGACACGCCTGCATCGGCGGCAGCAGGTTTCGGTGCTGCTGGTGCCGACCTACCGCCGATTCGGCGGCCACGCTGCATCGCCCTTGGCAGCTCTTTCGCCATGCACCGAGGCGGCGCCGGAAGTCGTGATGGCCGATGGCGCCTACCAGGCTGCGCTGGCCAATGCCGATGTGGCGACGGGTCTGCCTGCGGTCGAGGACGCCAGCCGCCGGCTGGCGCACGGCATCTTCGGCGCTGAGAAGCCATCGCCGCCCACCCATCTGTTCGTGCAGGACTATGCGCTGTCACCGCTTGCCGCCGCAATGCAGGCACTGCATCCGTCCCTGCGGGTTTTCGCGGCGTGCCACCTGCCCGTCTACGCGGGCTTCACCTATTTCGACAAGCCGGTCGGCGACGCGATCCACCAGGTGCTGGAGGCCAGGCTGGTCCATCTTGCGGAGCGCATGATCGTGCCGTCGAGCTTCGCCGCGCACGTGCTGGGCATCACCCACAACGTGAGGCCCGACCAACTGGTCGTGCTGCCCCTCGGCGTCGCGCGATCGGCGCCGGTGGTGGCCCCGCCGGCCGGGCCGCTGCGCCTGCTGGCGATCGGCCGTGCCACTGAGCAGAAGGGCTATCACTTCATGTTCGATGTCCTGGGCTGCTTGCTGCGCAGGGATGCAAGCGTGCGCCTGACCGTGCTGACCGGCACCGACGACGATGCACGACTGGTCGCGCTCGCGGCCGCGCATGGCGTCGCCGCCCATGTCGATGTGGTACCAGCGGTGGCGCCGGAGGCGATCTGGCCGCTGATCGATCGCCACCACCTGCTCGTGAGCACGTCCTTGTACGAAACCTTCGGCCTGGCGGTGCTCGAAGCGATGGCGTCGGCAAGACCGGCGATCGGTTTTTCGGTCGGCGCCCTGCCGGAACTCTGGGGCGCCGAACTGGGCGCCGAATTCGGCACGCCGGTCGCCGACGTCTTCGCATTGGCCGATCGGATCCGCAGCCTCGCGGACGATCGCGATCGTGCCCAGCGACTTGGCCAGATGGCGCTACGACGGGCTCAGGCATTCTCGTGGGAGCGCCATGTCGCAGCGCTGGCCCGCAGTCTCGACACACCTGCGCCGGACTCGGGAGGCCCGCCTTGGCCTTGATGCTCGGTTGGTACTTCCACCTGCCCTCATGTGCGACGACGTTCGAAGTGACGACGCTGGTCGATGAAAGCCTGCGACTGCTGGTCGACGCCCATCGCCGCAGCGGGGCGAAGGTCAGCCTCGCACTCACCGGCAGCCTGCTGGCGCAGGTCGAGGCGCACCGCGCGGGTGATCTGGCGCCAATCGCCGCGGCAATCGACGAGGGCATCGTCGAACTGCTGGCCACGACCTACCACGAGGTCTGCCCCTTCCTGATTCCGCCGAGCTACCTGCGCCGGCAGATCGCGCTCGATGTCGACATCAAGGAGCGGCTGTTCGGCTTCCGGCCGACGGCATACTGGTCGGGCAATCTCGCCTGGACGCCGATGCTGCCCGGCATCCTGGCCGGACTGGGCATCTCGACGGCGATCATCGACGAGGCGCATCTGCGCGAGGCCCACCAGACGCAGCTATGGCGCTGGCTGGGAGACGACGACCTGCGGATGGGCTCGCTGCTGGTCGATACGCTGATGTCCGAAAGGGTGGCGGATCGCCGCTACCGCCTGCACCAGGCCGACGACGCAGTCCTGGATCTGCGCATCCTGTCGAATGACTTGCGCCGCGCCTTGAGTTTCGGCACCACGGGCGCGATCCACCACGCCTGGGACGACGCGCCGCTCGATGCCCTGATTGCCGATCTGCGCGCCGGCGACGCCCTCTCCGAATCGGCGTGGACCTTCTGCGGCGACGACGGCGATCGCATCAACCCGGTTTCGATCGGTCAATACCGGCGCCTGCTCGACGCATTGGGCACGCAGATGGCCTGCATTTCGGCGCCCGGCGTTCAGACGGCGGCGAAGCCGCTGGCGTTTCTGCCGGCGCATGCACCGGGGGGCATGGACTTCTGGCAGGATCCGGTTGCCAGGGCCTACTCGGCGGTCCTAGACGAACTCTATCGTGCGGTCGATGCAGGGCGCATCGACCGCGACGACGTGCTCCCGCTGCAGGATGTCTTCCCGATCTTCTGGAAGCGCATTGCCCGGGCCGGTTGGTATTACCGCGGGGCGCACGAATTGCTCGACGGCGACCGGCGCTGATCGTCGGGTCGGTCGATCACTTCGCTCGGTTGCGGTCCCACTCGCGGTCGAGGGCGACCAGCGCCATTTGCAGGTACTCGGGGCGGGCACCACGATAGCGCGCCTCGATTTCCCGTTTCGCGACCGTGTAATCGAAGCCGCCGTGGGCCAGCGCAAAACGCACGTCGCGCTCGATCAGCGGTCGGACGTCCAGCACCGCGCCGGCGAACTGGGCGTCCTTCAATTCGCGCTTGGCGGCCGCGATCTCCGACTTCAACTGCTTCAGTCGATGCTCGTCCGTCCTTGCCGCAGCCTTCGCCTTCCTTTCCGAGCCGGTGCCGGATCCGATCCGCCGACGCACCTCGTCCTGCAGGCGCACGATGGCCTGCTCGTCCAATTCGCGGCCCTTGCCGGTGAGTTCGAGGTAGTTGGATCGGGCGTAATGGTAGGGGAGCTTCGCATCGTCGATCTTCAGCGGGATCAACTTGCCGGCCTTCTGCGCATGAAAGGCCTCGTTCAGCACCTCGTCGGAGGCGACCGAGTCCTTCGACCAGACCACGAGAACGCACTTGGCGCGGTCCAGTGCCTCCTCGATCTCGCGGTCCCATTGCGGCCCGAGGTGCAGCATCGTGTCGCGAAACACCGAGAAGCCCGCGTCCGCGAGGACCGCCTCGAGGCGGTCGACGAAGGCGTGGTCCCGATGCGAGTAGCTGATGAAGATGTCCGTCATGTCCTGCCCCGGAGCGTGAACTGGAATCGGCCGGATCGAGGGTACCCACGCTGATCATGGCCGGCGGGACACCTGATCGGCTTGCGGCAGGTGGCGATCACTTCGGGCCCGGAGAGCGGCCTGTTCGGCGACGTGGCGCCATCGTCGCGAGCGCATCGGGCGATCTCCCGATGCCAATGGCGCTTGCCGTTTTCAGACCGCGATGGCCTGCAGCGACGACTCGATGATATCGAGTCCCTCGTCGAGAACGGACTGCGGAATGGTCAGCGGCACCATGATGCGCAGCACGTTGCCGAAGATGCCGCAGGTGAGCAACAGC
This sequence comes from Rhodocyclaceae bacterium, assembly GCA_020445765.1. Lineage (GTDB taxonomy): Bacteria > Pseudomonadota > Gammaproteobacteria > Burkholderiales > Rhodocyclaceae > Cognatazoarcus. The sequence goes on from JAGRFY010000106.1 coordinate 11,426, forward strand.
AGGCCGCGCCGCGCCGCCTCGTCCTTGAGGGCGTTGGCGATCTCCGGCGCCGGCCTGGCCGGATCGCCGTCGTGGCAGAATTCGATCGCGGTCATCGCGCCCAGTCCCCGGACTTCGGCAATGGAGGGATGGGCGCCTCGCATCGACGTCAGCCGGCTGCGCATATGAACGCCCAGGGCCTCGCTGCGCTCGCAGAGCGCCTCGTCGCGGACCACGTCCAGTACGGCATGTGCCGCAGCCACCGCCATCGGATTGCCGGCGTAGGTCGATCCCAGGCCACCCGGCTCGGCCGCATCCATCACCGAGGTCTTGCCGACCACGGCGGAGATCGTCAGCCCGCCGCCGAGACCCTTGGCCAGGGTCATGATGTCCGCCTCGACGCCATCGTGCTCGCTGGCGAACATCCGCCCGCAACGGGCGATCCCGGTCTGGACCTCGTCGATGATCAGCAGGATGCCGTGGCGGTCGCACAGGGTGCGCAGACGCCCGAGGAAGCCCGGTGGCGCGGGCAGGTAGCCGCCCTCGCCGAGCACCGGCTCGATGATCATGCCGGCGACCCGTGTCGGCTCGATGCTGTACTTGAACAGTCGCTCGATCGCAGCGATCGAGTCGTCCTCGGAGATGCCGTGGAGGGCGTGCGGAAACGGCACATGGAAGACTTCGCTGGGGAAGGGGCCGAAGTTCACCTTGTAGGGCGCGACCTTGCCGGTCAGCGCCAGGCCGAACATCGTGCGCCCGTGGAACCCGCCGCCGAAAGCGATCAGCCCGCTGCGCCCGGTCGCCGCCCGCGCGACCTTCACGGCGTTCTCGACCGCTTCCGCGCCGGAGTTGACGAGGAAGGACTTCTTCGGCGTATCGCCCGGCACGAGGGCGTTCAGGCGCTCGCAGAGCGCGACGTAGGATTCGTAGGCAACGACCTGGAAGCAGGTGTGGGTGAAGCGTGCGAGCTGGGCCTCGACCGCGGCCATTACCTTGGGGTGGCAGTGGCCGGTGTTCACCACCGCGATGCCCGCGCAGAAATCGATCCAGCGCCGCCCTTCGACGTCCCACACCTCCGCGTTGTCGGCGCGCTCGGCGAAGACCGGATGGGCCTGCCCGACCCCCCGGGGAAGCGCGGCGCTGCGTCGTGCCATCAGCGCCGCGTTGGACTGGGCGGCGGGGGTCTGAGCGTTCATGGTGTCCTCCGTGTGGCGCAAGGCAGCCCCGAGCGTCGGGCCGAAAAATTCATGTCGCCCGGCAAGGCTGTGCAGACATGCGCGTCGCGCATGTGCCGGGAGCATGCCGGCGGGCGCACCTTCGATGCCGCCGGCGTTTCACTTGATTCTAATCACAAACCTGATTCATGCTGAATCCAGGCTGGGCAAATCCCGGCAACCGGTTCAGCCCAGCCATCGACGATGGCTTGACCCGGGCATGATCCCATGCCGTCCGGCGTTGCCGTCGTCGGCTGTGGACGCTTGTCGATTTGCCCGTTCGCCGGCAGCCGCGTGCCGGCAACCTCCGAACCTGCAGGAGACACCCGATGCGCCCATTCGCAATCGCCGGAATCCAGATGCCGGTATCCGCGCACCACGAGAACATCACGGCGATGAAAGACCGACTCGATAGCCTGATGGCGCGTTTTCCGTGGGTGCAGATGGTGCTATTCAGCGAGCTTGCGGCCTTCGGGCCCGGGCGCCGCCACGCCCAGGCGGCGGGCGGCGATGCCGAGCAGCGCTTCGCCCGGATGGCCGCACACCACGGCCTATGGCTGGTCCCCGGAACGCTGCTCGAGCGCGATGGCGACGACATTCTGAACGTGGCGCCGGTATTCGGCCCCGACGGCCACCTCGTGACCCGTTACCGCAAGATGTTCCCGTTTCGGCCCTACGAAACGGGCATTCGTCCGGGCACCGAATTCTGCGTCTTCGACGTACCCGAGGTCGGCCGCTTCGGCGTTTCGATCTGCTACGACATGTGGATTCCGGAGACGACGCGGACACTGGCATCGATGGGCGCCGAGGTGATCCTCCACCCGAGCATGACCGACACCATCGACCGTGATGTCGAACTTTCGATCGCCCGCGCCAGCGCGACGATCAATCAGTGCTACTTCATCGACATCAACGGCCTCGGTGATGGCGGCACCGGCCGATCGATCGTGATCGACCCATCGGGCTACGTGCTCCACGAATCTGGCAGCGGCGAGGAGACGATTCCGGTCGAGATCGACCTGGCGCGGGTCCGCCGCGAACGCGAGCGGGGCGTGCGTGGCCTGGGTCAGCCCCTCAAAAGCTTCCGCGACCGGCCGGTGGAGTTCCCGGTCTACCAGCCGGGCGGCGGCAGCGACCGCTACCTGGACAGCCTCGGCCCCCTGACCAAGCCGACCCGGGGCGGGCACGGCGGCCAGTGACGCCTTCACCCGGCACCCGCCGGGCACCTGGCAGCGGCACGCGGCACGCGGGATGCGGGATGCGGGATGCGGGATGCGCGATGCGGCCACGATTTTCCTTCGCCGCCCCTGGTCCAACGCGGCCATTGTGAAAGCGCACCGAGCCCGCGCACAATGAGCCGGGCGTGCAATTCCCGATATCGGCCAGCGCGCATGCCGCCCGCCCCGACTCTGGCCGACCCCTTTTGAAAGGAAAGTTCCGCGTGCCAACAATCCGCTTGCTGACCGAAATCCCCGGCCCGGAGAGCCGCAAGCTCGTCGCGCGCCGCGAAGCGGCGGTCTCCCGCGGCGCAGCCTACCTGACGCAACTCGCCGTGGTTTCCGGCAGCGGCGCGACGGTGACCGACGCAGACGGCAACACCCTGCTCGATTTTGCGGGCGGCATCGGGACCCTGGCCATCGGTCATGCGCCCGCCGAGGTGGTCTCGGCGATCACCGAGCAAGCGCAACGGTTGATCCACGTCTGTTCGATCGTCGCCACCTACGAACCCTACGTGGCCGTCTGCGAACTGCTCAACGCCGTGGCACCGGGCGACTTTCCGAAGAAGAGCATGCTGCTCAGCAGCGGCGCCGAGGCGGTCGAGGCGGCGGTCAAGCTCGCCCGCGCCTACACCGGGCGGCAGGCGCTGATCGTGTTCGAGGGCGCCTACCACGGGCGCACCAACCTCACCATGTCGATGACCAGCAAGTACGCGCTGTTCAAGAGCGGCTTCGGCCCCTTCGCGCCCGAGGTCTACCGCCTGCCCTTTCCCAACGTCTATCGCCGCCCGCCCGTCATGGATGTGGACAGCTACATCGACCATTGCATCGCCGCCTTCGACCACGCGCTGGTGGCGCAGGTGGCGCCGCATGCGGTCGCCGCGGTGGTCGTCGAGACGGTCCAGGGCGAAGGCGGCTTCATTCCGCTCCCGCCGCGATTCCTCGACCATCTGCGTGCCCGCTGCAGCGAGCACGGCATGCTGCTGGTGCTGGACGAGGTCCAGGCCGGAATGGGCCGCACCGGGCGCCTCTTCGCCGCCGAACACTACGATGTCGTTCCCGACCTGCTGATCACCGGCAAGAGCATCGCCGGCGGCCTGCCGCTGTCCGCCGTGACCGGTCGCGCGGAGGTGGTCGACGCCCCGCACCCGGGCGGCATGGGCGGCACCTTCAGCGGCAATCCGGTGGCCTGCGCCGCCGCCCGGAACGTGATCACCAGCCTCGCGTCCCCCGCCTTCCGCCAGCGCGCAGAGGCGCTGGGTGCGCGCATGCGCGCCCATCTCGAGCGGCTTCAGAAGGCGTTCCCGCAGGTCATCGGCGACGTGCGCGGACTCGGCCCGATGCTGGCCATCGAACTCGTCAAGGACCCGGCGTCGCGCGAACCGGACCCCGACCTGACAATCCGGATCACCCGGGCGACGCTCGAGCGCGGACTGATCACCATCCGCGCTGGACTCTATTCCAACTGCATTCGCTTCCTGCCGCCGCTGACGCTGACCGATGCCGAGCTCGACGAAGGCATGGCCGTCCTGCACGCGTCGTTCGCAGCCTGCGTCGGATCGGCGCCGTGACCCTCCCGGAATGCCTCGAGCTGGCGGGCACGCCGGTCGCCATCGGGCGGGCCCATGGGCTGGCCTGCCGCGACGCGATCCGCCGCTACACGGCCGAACGGGTCGAGCTGTGCACCGAGGCGGCGTGGGCTGGACAATCCCTGTCGCGCGCCGCGATCCTCGATCTCGCCGGCCGCTGCCTGGCCGAGCACGAAGCCTACGCGCCCGATCTGCATGCCGAGATGAGCGCGATCGCCGACGCCTGCGATCTCAGCCCGGCGGAATTGCTGATCACCAACGGATTCACCGACTTCATCGACCTCCTGTACCGTCAGGGCGGCGCGGCGGCGACCCGGGCCGAAGACGATTGCACCGCCTTTTTCGTGCCCGGCGGCGCCAGCGCGGACGGCCACGCTCTACTCGGCCAGACCTGGGACATGCACGCCGGCGCCCTGCCCTATGTCCTGATGTTGCGCGCCCGCCCGGCCGAGCAGCCGGCATTCCTGGCGTTCACCGTGGCGGGCTGTGTCGGCATGATCGGGATGAACGATGCGGGCATCGCGATCGCCATCAACAACCTCCTCGGCAGCGGCGGCCAGGTCGGCGTGACCTGGCCCTTCGTCGTCCGCAAGGTGCTGCAGCAGCGCGACATCGAGTCGGCGCTGGCGTGCATCACGTCGGCCCGCCTCGCCGGCGCCCACAACTACCTGCTGCTCGATCGCGCTGGCGAGGGCGTCAACGTCGAGGCGATGCCGGGCTACTCTCACGTGGTCCGCAGCCGCCGCGAGACCCTGGTCCATAGCAATCACTGCCTGACGAGCGAAACGGCTGCCCGCTGTCGCGAGCGACTGCCGGACTCCCAGCGCAGCAGCGAATCCCGCCTGGCGCGGGCGGCCCGCCTGCTCGATGGCGGCCGCACCAGCGTGGACGACCTGATCGCGCTGACCGGCGACCCGGAGATCTGCGTCCGGCGCAAACCGCCGCTGGAAATGGAGACCTGCGGCGCCGCGATCATGCAGCCAGCGACCGGGCGGATGTGGGCCGTGAGAGGCATGCCCGGCCCGCACGCATTCGTCGAATACCAGGTCTGATTACGGCAATTCCGCGTCTGAACCTGTCGCCGCGCCGGCGTGGGCGGCCGCTGGTGGCGCCGAGCCACACACCCGGCATCGCTTCAGCCGTACCGGATCGCTGCGACGCGATCGTCGCCCCCTTCTCTGGGCCGAAAGGCATCTGAAAGCCGATTGTCCTGAAATGCGCCCCGACCGGGACGCATGCCGCTCCCCGGTGACATTCCGAAGAACCCGTCGAGGAGCATCCCATGCAAACGAGATTCGCCGTTGCGGCCGTCGCCGCCACCCTTACCGCCACGTCCGCGCTCGCCCAGAGCAACGTCACGATCTACGGCCTGATCGACCTGAACCTGGTCCGCGAGTGGTCCGACAGCAACACCTTCCAGGGCGTCGGCCACTCCGAACTGAATGGCTCGCGCTGGGGCCTGAAGGGCGACGAAGATCTCGGTGGCGGCAACAAGGCCTTGTTCGTGCTCGAATCGGGCTACAGCCCGGCCGACGGTTCGC
>JAGRFY010000106.1:17163-18010 GCA_020445765.1 Rhodocyclaceae bacterium
TCGACAACATGGTCAAGTACCGCACGCCAAACGTCTCGGGCTTCGAGGCCGATCTCGCCTACTGGTGGGGACAGCGCAACACGTCCAGCGATTCGGACGTGCGCAAGGAAGGCGATGGCGGCGCGCTGGCGGTCTATTACAAGAACGGGCCGATCGCCGCGTCGGCCGTGACCCAGCACGTCTATCGCGACGCCACCGGCGGCAAGGTGCGGACCAGCGGCCTGGGCTTCTCGTACGACTTCGGTCCGGCCAAGGCCTACCTCGCCTATACGCAGGACAAGGAAAGCGGTAGCCAGGGCGACGGCAAGGCCCGCACCTATGACATCAGCGCCGAGATCAAGGCCGGCGACGCCGGTACGGTGGCGGTGGCCTATGCCAACCGCAACGAGGACGACGGCGCCGCCGGCGAGGATGCCTACGGCTGGTCGCTGTACTACATGCACGCACTGTCGAAGCGCACCACCGCCTACGCCGGCTACTCGAAGCTCATCAACAAGGACGACGCCAACTACGGGCTCGAGTTCATGACCCCGCCGGCGGGCGAGGATCCACAGGCGGTCATGCTCGGCATGCGCCACAAGTTCTGATCGACTCCCCTCCTCTTGGCTCGCCGCTCGATGCGCGCCAGGTTCCGCCCCGGCCACCGGCCGGGGTTTTTTTTCGTGGTGCGGCGGCACTGAAAGTCGATCGAAAGCCGGGCTGCGAAGAATGGCACCCAGACCTTTTCACCCCAGGAGACAGCACATGAACCTCACCGGAATGCTCCACGGCGCCCGCCTGCTCGATTTCGTCGGCTTTCCCGCCGCCGAAGTGCTCGGCCCCGGCGCCAGCGAAGACCAGATCCGCC
>JAGRFY010000106.1:18205-24274 GCA_020445765.1 Rhodocyclaceae bacterium
AGGCCAACGGCGTGACCTTCGAGGCTGCGGTGCCGGCGGAGCACGAGATCTACTTCTCGCTGTCGGTGTCGACCCACTTCCGCGCGCCGACCATGACGCTCACCCACAAGGGCGGCATGGACATCGAGGAAGTGGACGAAGCCCACATCGCCCGCATCCCGTTCGACGCACTGACCGGCCTCAAGGCCTTCGTCGTCGCCAACGCGCTGACCGACATCGGTGCGCCACCGGAGATCATCTCGCCGCTGGTGCAGCAGCTGCCCAAGCTATGGGAGCTGTATCACGACTTCGGCATGACCGCGCTCGAACTCAATCCGATCCGCATGCGTCCGGACCGCCGCGGCAAGCTCACGCCGGTGGCCTGCGACTTCAAGTGCGGCTTCGACCGCGACGACGCCCGCTGGCACCGCCTGAATCTGCCCGACCACCTGTTCACCGCCGACACCTCGGACTTCGAGCAGGAGATCAACCAGCTGCGCACCCACCAGGGCCAGAGCGACGTCTATGTGATCAACGAGCGGGGCACCATCCTGGCGCCGACCTTCGGCGGCGGCGCCAACTCGCTGGTGACCGAGATGCTCGGCGACGACGCGATCATCTCCTCCGACTTCGGCGGCAACCCGCCCTACGAGAAGATGAAGTCGGTCGCCGCGATCTGCTTCAAGCACTGGCTGGCGCAGAGCAACGTGCTCTTCGTGATCGGCGGCAAATCCAACAACACCGACATATTCGAGACCTTTCGCGCCATGGCCGACGCGCTGCGTGAGCACTTCAGCAAGCATGGGCCGAGCCCGCTGTTCGTCGTGATCGGCCGCGGCGGGCCGAACCTGGTGCGCGGCATGGGTGTGTTCCGGGATACCTGCGAGGCCCTCGGCCTGCCCTACCGGATCTTCGGCTTCGACTCGGCGATGAGCGAGGTCATCGACTATGCAAGCCGGATCAACGACTGGATGAAGGCCGGCGGCCGCGACGAGATCGCTGCCCGCCTCGGCGCGGCCCCGGCGCGCGCCGCCTGAAGCCGGAAACTCAACGGAGAACCAACATGCACAAGCAAGGCTACGGCGACTTCAAGTACTTCGTGGGCATCAGCTCGCTGGCCCAGATCGCGACGCGCGAGGACCGCGTCTGCGTGCTCAACATTCTCGGCGGCGAATCGTCCGAGGTCACCCCGGTCGGCCACGCCTGGTCGGGCGGCAACGTCGTGTTCGGCACCTCGCCGGGGCGCAGCGGCCAGACCCTCGACACCCCGGCCGGCCCGATCCCGGTCTATAACAGCGTGCGCGAGGGCCTCGACGACGGCCACCGCTTCAACTGCGGCGTGGTCTATCTGCCGCCCGGCGCCGCGCGCGACGGCGTGGCCGAGCTGATCCGGGTGAATCCCGAACTCACCAAGATCTTCATCATCACCGAGAAGATCTCGGTCCATGACGCCCGCGAGATCCGCGCGATGGCGCAGCAGGCCGGTGTCGACGTGTTCGGCGCCAACTGCCTCGGCGTGGCCGATTCGTGGAACCAGGTGCGCATCGGCGGTGCGCTCGGGGGCGACAATCCGGGCGACACGCTCAAGCGCGGTTCGATCGCAATCCTGTCGAACTCCGGCGGCTTCACCACGACCATCGCGCAGTACCTGCGCATGGCCGGCTGGGGTACGACCACGCTGGTCTCCAGCGGCAAGGATGTCTACATCCACTACGCCGCGCCCGAATTCGCCTTCGCGCTCGCCAACGACTCGCGCAGCAAGGCGGCCGTGCTGTATGCCGAGCCGGGTGGCTACTACGAACTCGACGCCGACTTCACCAAGCCGGTGGTCGCCTGCGTGGTGGGCCGCTGGAAGGCCAAGCTCACCCGCGCGGTCGGCCACGCCGGCGCGATGGCCGGCGGCGACGACGACGCCGAGGCCAAGGAACGCTGGTTCATGGAGAAGTTCGGCGTCGAAGGGCTCTATACGCCCGACAACCCGGTGTTCTCGGCCCGGGGCGCGGTGGTCACCAACATCGCCCACATCCCGGCTGCGCTGACGGCGGTGATGCGCGCCAATGCGACGCTGCCGGACTTCGAGCCGGAAGGCTCGATGGACCTCAAGCCCTGGTTCGGCAGCAACATGGGCGTGGCGCTCCCCGAGGCGATCGACCTGCCGGTGGTCGACGCGATCGAGCCCTACCGCGGCCAGATCCGCGGACTCGACCGCCAGCTCGGCACGGTGTTTCCACGGCAGTCGCTGAAGGACGCCTCCGGCGCCTCGCAGATGGATCCGAAGACCCAGGTCTCGAGCCTGCACGGCGTCAGCATGCTGCAGGCGGCACAGAAGCCACTCGAAGCGAACCTCGGGCTCGCCCTGCTGCGCGAGCCGGCCGGCGCGAACGACCAGGCGCTGATCGATGTCGCCATTGCCGTCCACGTGAACCTGCACGGCAGCGCGATGCTCGTCGCCGCCGAGGCCGCGCGCGAGGCCGGCAACGCGCCCAATGCGGTGCTTGCGGCCGCAGTCGGCATCGTCGGCCCGCGCCTGCTCGCGCCGGCGCAGCGCTTCGCAAACGGCCTGGTCGATGCGCTGGCCGCGGCCGGTGTCCGCGACGCGACCGACGAAGCATTTGCCGTCGAACGGATCGAGCTCGGCACGGACTTGACCACCGACATGCTGGGCGATGCGCCGGACCCGTTGGCGACCGCGATGATCCGGGGCGTCGAGGCGCGCCGGGCGCGTTCGCTTCCGCTGCGCTGGCTGCTGGCCCAAGGCGGCCACCCGCGGGCGGATGCCGTCCTTGCCGCCATCGCCACGACCATCGGCTGGGGACCCCTCGGGCGCAAGCGCATCTCCCGCCTGTCGATCCAGACGCTGCCGAGCTGGCTGCGACTCACCGCGACCATGCTCGGCGCCTCGGTCGCCGCCGCGGCACATGAGGCCGATGCCTTCTGCGGCATCGGCCGCGACACGCTGATCGCCGAATGCACCCTGACCGAGATCGCCGCCACCGCCCTGCTCGGGCGCCGGGCCAGCGAGGACGACCTGTTCGCGTTCCGCACCCTGACCGGCCTGCTGCTCACCAACGGGCCCGGTGCGATCTCGGCGCAGGGCGCGAAAGGCGCGGTCTCCGCGGACGGCCCCGAGACTCCCGCGCGGGTCCAGCTCAACAAGGCCCTGCTGGGCTTTCTCAGTCACACCGGCTTCGCCCATGGCGGCAATGGCTTCGAGGGCGTGGCGTTCCTGCTCGAGCAGTTCGCCGACGCCGAGCTCGCCGACCCGGCCGACCCGGCGCACGGCCTCGATCTGGCGGCCATGGCGCGGCGCTTCGCCACCGCATACCGCGCCGACAAGCAGCGCAGCAAGGAAACCGGCGCACCACTGCGCAACATCCCCTGCGTGAACCATCCGGTGTTCAAGGACAAGCCGGTGAATACCGATCCCCGCGAGCGCTTCGTGCGCGAGCAACTGGCCGCGCGGGGGCAGTACAACGTCTTCCACGAGTTCTATCGCGCGCTGGTGCAGGCGCTGCACGACGAGGGCGTGACCCGCAACGTGTTCTGCGTGAACGTCGATGCGCTGATCGCCACGTTGCTGCTGAAGCTCACCTGGCAGACACTGCGCGCGGGTGAGATCGGCACGGCCGAACTGGAGAACGCAGCCTTCACCGCCTTCCTCTACGGCCGCATGATCGGATGCGCCGCCGAGATCGACGACCACATGAATCGCGGGCGCAACATGGACACCCGCACGCCCCAGTCGCAGGTGCGCTTTGTCGCCTGAGGCGGCATCGCCCAAGGGCGGGGCCGCCGCGGTGGCCCCGCGTGGCGAGGCGGCGATCCGCACCATCGCCATGCCCGCCGACGCCAACCCGGCGGGCGACATCTTCGGTGGCTGGCTGATGGCGCAGATGGACCTGGCCGCCGGCAACGTGGCCGCGCGGCGCGCGCGCTGCCGCTGCGCCACGGTGTCGGTGGACCGGATCACCTTCCTCCGCCCGGTCCATGTCGGCGACGAGGTCAGCCTGTACGCCGGCATCGTCAGCGTCGGGCGCACCTCGATGACGATCCAGGTCGACGCCTGGCGTCGCTCGCGCGATGGCGAGGAACAGGTCAGGGTCACCGACGCGACCTTCGTCTTCGTCGCCCTCGACCAGGGCGGGCGACCACGCCTGGTGCCGTCCGCCTGATCCTCGATCCCGGCGCGGGCAACGGCCTTCGCCGATGCGCTTCGTCGTGATCTGCGACGGGGGCTTGCGACTGCTGGTGACGGTCGTCCCCCTCGCCGACAATCGCGTCTGCACGTGCAGCGCGGATGGCCGGACGCCCGTCACCTCGCCGCCTCGTCGACTGAGTATGTCGAAGCCGGTCTCCCTCCCCCACACCATTGCACACCACCAGGCGTCCGTTGGTCTGCGCGGTTCTCTCTGTAAGCACTACCTACTGCCTTATCGCGGGATCCCGCACGGCCTCGGTGCGACCGATGTGGCGCTGGCGGCCTGCCCAGGCATCGAACGTAGCCGATCGATGACTGGCGCGCTGCGCCTGTCTCAGCGCGACGTTCCGGCTGCGCCGCGATTACGCGTGCTCAATCGATAGAGTGCGGGCGCGGTCATGGTCAGCACGATCACCCGCAGTGCGTGGCAGATCGTCACCAACGGCACGCCGAGCTGGAGCACCTTCGCCGTGATGCACATCTCCGCCACGCCGCCCGGCGCAGCGGCGAGCACCAGCGTCGCCAGTGGCGCCGGCGAAATTGAACTGGCCGCGATGGCCAGCAAGCTACTGAGCACGACGCCAAGCAGGGCCGACGCCAAGGCGGCGACCAGGAAGCGCGGCGCATCACGGAAGAAGGCCGGCGCGAAGCGGCAGCCCAGGGCGCTGCCGATCAGCATCTGCCCGCCATTGACCGCCCACTGCGGCAGCATCGACAACTCGACACCGAACGCGGTCACGGCACCGGCGCCGAGCAAGGGACCGAGCACCCAGGCATTGCCGATGCGTGCCGATGCAAGGACGGCGGTGCCGGCCAGGCTCACGGCCACGAGCAGCGGCAGCCCGAGGGGATCGACCCGCGTCGCGAGCGGCAGGTAGTGGTCGGCGCCATGCGCGCCGACCAGCGTGAGCCCCACCGGCACTACCGCCACCACCAGCATCACTCGGATCGCGTGGGCGGCGGCAATGCGGTCGACCGCGCCGCCAAAGCGCTCGGCGAGCACTGCCATTTCCGAGGCACCGCCTGGCAACGAGGCGAAGAAGGCGGTCGGCCAGTCACAGCCGGCGATTCGCCAGGTCAGCCGGGCGCAACAGAGACCGACCAGCAGCGACCCGCCCGCCAGCGCCACCACCAGCAGCCACTGCTCGGAGATCAGTCGCAGCACATCGGGTGTGAAGTACAGCCCGAGCGCGGTGCCGATCGCCCACTGCCCGGCCTGGCGCCCACCCGGCAAGGGTGCCAGCGCCGCGCCGCGGACACGCAAGCCGGCGACCACGAACAACGGGCCGAGCATCCACGGCAGGGGCAGCACGAGCCGGCTCGCCAGCCCGCCCGCCAGCAGTGCGACCGCAAGCGTCAGGCAAACCGGGGCCAGCGGGCGCCATTGGCGTCCGAATTTCGCAATCGGGAACATTTGGGATACCGGCTGGCGGTCTGCTTGGTGGATCGAGTGACAGGGCGAACGGCGCGCTTTCGCACTACAGCAGTGGCGATGCAGGCCGCTAGGGCATCGGCGCGATCGTCTCGTGCCACTGCCTGAGGAAATCACGGCGCTTGATCTGGTCGAGGTGGGTCAGCAAGCCGGTGCCGATCGGAATCGGGCGAAAGGCACCGCCCAGGCTGCGCCGCAGTTGCTCGGCCGCCTCGTTGCCGGCGACATCCTCGCGCACCGCGTAGAAGCCCGGATTGGCTGCCAGCAGTTGCTGCCCGCGGCGCGACAGCAGGTAGTCGAGCCACAGGCGCGCGGCATTGGGATGCTTCGCCTGGCGCGCGATGAAAGCCACCCGGCTCAGCACCAGCGTGTAGTCGCGCGGCAACACGACGGCCAGGCGCTCGTCCTGCATCGCCCGCACCTGGGCGTAGGAGCCGAGCAGGTTGTAGCCGATCAAGGC